>JBKPDN010000099.1:0-2805 GCA_046727875.1 Actinomycetota bacterium
ACCGTGTACTCGCAGGACGACCCTGCGTTCCCCGACGAGGTGAAGGTGGTCGACGACACCGACCTGGAGGTGTCGTTCGCGCTCGAGCTCGAGACGGTCCCGACGCTGTTGCACGTAGCCGGCGGCGAGATCGTCGACCGCGCCGAAGGCTGGGTGCGCCCCGAGTGGGAGGCGCTCACGGGCCGGGCGCCGCTCGGGCCCGGCCTGCCCGAGTACCGGCCCGGCTGCGGATCCCGCACCCTCGACCCCGATGTCGCCGCCGGCCGCGCCGACGCCACCGGCGCCGCCCGCCTCCGCTCCCGTCGCGTCGACCTCGGCGACCACGAGGACGATGTCGAGGCTGCGTTCGAGCGGGGATGGACCGACGGCCTGCCCGTCGTGCCGCCGACACCGGAACGTGTCGCCCGGATGCTGTCGGGTACGACGCGCGATCCAGACGACGTCATCGCCGTCGTGCCGCCCGACCTCGTCGAATGCACGGTCGAGAAGGTCGCCATCAATGCGGTGTTGGCGGGCTGCAAGCCCGAGTACCTGCCCGTGGTGATCACCGCGGTCGAAGCGGCGTGCACCGACGAGTTCAACATCCACGGGCTGCTGGCCACGACCTACTTCTCGAGCCCGGTCGTGATCGTGAACGGGCCGGTCACGAGCGCCATCGGGATGAACTCGGGCGTGAACGCGCTCGGGCAGGGCAACCGCGCGAACGCCACGATCGGGCGTGCGCTGCAGCTCGTCGTGCGCAACGTGGGCGGCGGCCGTCCCGGCGGCGTCGACCGGGCAACGCTCGGCAACCCCGGCAAGTACACGTTCTGCTTCGCGGAGGACGAGGAAGGCTCGCCGTGGGAGCCGCTCCACGTCGAGCGGGGCGCGTCCGCGGGCTCATCGGCGGTGACGCTGTTCGCCGGAGACGGCGTCCGCGGCGTCGTCGACCAGCTCAGCCGCACACCCGAGTCGCTCGCGCGCTCGCTGGCCTCGTGCCTGCGCGCGGTCCCGCACCCGAAGCTTGCGCTCGGCTTCGACGCCGTCCTCGTCGTCTCACCGGAGCACGGGCGCCGATTCCGCGACGCCGGCTGGACGAAGGCGCGGGTGCGCGAGGAGCTGCTCGCGCACCTGCAGCTCGACGGCGACGAGGCGGTCCGGGGCGCGGGCGGCATCGCCGAGGGCCTGCCCGAGGGCCTGGCCGGCGCGAGCGTGCCGAAGTTCCGCGACGATGGCCTGCTGCTCGTGCACGCCGGCGGCGGCGCCGGGCTGTTCTCGGCCATCATTGGCGGTTGGATCAACGGGCCCGGCGGCAGCCAGCCCGTCACCCGGGAGGTGACACCGTGAGCGCTTCACGCGAAGCCGGCGGCTTTGCCGACCGGCGAAGCAGGAGCCCGAGCTTGCGAGGGCGACAAGCAAGCCGCGTCGTGCTCGACCCCACCGGCGAGCAGGCCGCGCCCACAAGGGAGCGGGCATCGCGACCGGCGTCGCTCGACGGCCGCACCATCGCGCTGTTGGACATCTCGAAGCCGCGCGGCGACGTGTTCCTCGACCGGCTCGAGGAGCAGCTCGCGGGCCGGGGGTTGCAGGTTCGACGGTTCGCGAAGCCGACGTTCGCGAAGCCGGCGCCGATCGACCTTCGCCACGAGATCGGGACGCAGTGCGACCTGGTGATCGAGGCACTCGCCGATTGAGGCTCGTGCACGTCGTGCAGTGTGCACGACATCGTCAACCTGGAGAGCGGCGGCGTACCCGGCGTGATGATCGCGTCGAACGAGTTCGTCGATGCGGCCGCGGCGCAAGCCGGCGCGCTCGGGGCCGACCCGGCCCGTGTTTTCGTGCCGCACCCCATCCAGGACCGCACCGACGATGAGCTCCGAGCCCTGGCGGACGGCGCGCTCGACGACATCCTGCGTAGGCTCCTCGCCCAGTAGCTGACGTCGGGGGGCAAGGATCGATGCTGTTCCTGCACGAGGTGCACCAGGTCGCGGGCCGCCGCGAGGAGGAGTTCGAAGCCGCGTACCGGGACGGTTGGATGCCGGCGCTGGCCAAGGGCGACGACGCCCGCCTGCTCTACTTCCTCCATCACGCGCACGGCACGGGGCGCGCCTACAACGTCGTGACGCTCACCGCGATTCGCGACGGCGCCGCGTGGGAGCAGCTGATGCTCCGCCTCCACGACGGCGACCTCCGGCCGTGGGCCAGCGACCTCGACAGGCTCCGCCACCGGGTCGCCGCCAAGACGCTCGTCCCCGTGCCGTGGTCGCCGCTCCAGGACGTGGACCTCGCCGCAGTGCCGACGAGCGGCCACCACCCGCTCACGCTGTTCATGGAAGACACTGCCTGGCCGTACGAGGGCGGGATCGACGAGTACCTCGAGGCGGCCCGCACGAACTACGCGCCCTCGTTGGCCGGGGGCGGCCGCACCGGGCGCTCGCTCCTCGAGCTCCAGGCCGTCTTGCGACCAGCGTGGGGCTCCGGCCGCTGGCGCGAGGTCGTGCTGTGGCAGAAGGTCGTCGAACCGAAGGGCATCACGCCGCTCGTCACGACCGAGGTACCACCTGAGTACCGGGCGCCGGGCACGTGGATGCACGACGCGCTCGACGTGCGCGACGATTGGGAGAGCAAGCTCCTGCGCACGACCGCGTGGTCGCCGTTATTTTGAGATCCTGACGCGCCGAGTCACGCGGTGCCGCAGGCGCGTTAGTCCTTGACCGTGGTGCCGGCGAGCTGCTTCCGCGAGGCCGCGTCGGGCGTGGCGTTCATGTCGCCGATCTTCCCGCCGAGGTCAGGGTTCTCGGCGCTGAAGATGCCCCACGAGCTCTG
>JBKPDN010000100.1:0-3659 GCA_046727875.1 Actinomycetota bacterium
GAGCCCATGCCGGCGCGGGACGAGGCCCGGGTGACGGTCGCGCCACTGCAAGATGGCGCCTGGCGCGTCGAGATTGCCTGCCGCGATCGGCCCGGCCTGCTCGCGACGGTGTCGGGCGTGCTCACGGACGCCGGGCTGAGCGTGCAGGAAGCGCTGATCGCCACATGGAGGGACGGCGGCGCGGTCGACTCGTTCCGCGTCCTTCCCACGACTGGCACACCGCCGGACGCGGACGCGTTGACAGCGGCGATGGTCGAGGCTTTCGACCGACCCCTCGAGGCCCCGCCGACGCCGGGAGCCGAGGTGGACTTCGACAACGACGCGTCACCCTGGTACACGCTGTGCGAGGTCCGCTGCGTTGACTGCCCGGGACTGCTGCACTCGATCACGGTGGGGTTCGCCAGCGCCGGCGTGGACGTGCACTCGGCGCAGGTGCGCACGGTCGAAGGCCAGGCCGTCGACCGCTTCGAGCTCACAGACCGAAACGGACGCAAGCTCGGTGAAGCCGCGAAACGCGCCGTGCTCGAGGCGGTGACGGGCGGCGTCCGGGTCAACCGGCGCCGCCGGCTCCTGCGCCGAAACGGCCGCTGACCCCGTCTGCACGCGCGACGCTGTCGCGCGTGCAAGTAGGCGTTGACACGGGCGGGACGTTCACCGACCTCGTCGCCGACGACGGCCGCGTCGTCAAGATGCCGTCCACGCCCGACGATCCGGCACGCGCTCTGCGAACGGTGCTCGATGAGGCAGGTGCCGGCGCCGACACCGACCTGCTCGCCCACGGCACCACGGTGGCGACGAACGCGCTCTTGCAGCGCCGGGGCGGCCGCGTCGCACTGGTCACCACGCGCGGCTTCGCCGACGTCATCGAGATCGCGCGGCAAGTCCGGCCCTCGCTCTACGACCCGATGGCCGATCGGCCTCCACCGCTCGTCCCGCGCGACCTGCGCGTCGAGGTCCGGGGCCGACTCGACGGGCGTGGCCATGTGATCGAGCCGCTCGACGCCGCGAGCGTTCCCGAGATTCCTGCCGGGGTCGACGCTGTCGCCGTCTGCCTGTTGCACGCCGACCTCGATCCTGGGCACGAGCAGCAGGTCGCGAAGGAGCTCGCGGCCCGCGGTCTCGACGTGACGTGCTCGCACGAGGTATCCCCGGAGTTCCGCGAGTACGAGCGCACGGTCACGACTGTGGCCAACGCGGTCCTGCGTCCCGTGTGCCGCGGATATCTGCTCGGCCTCGACGCACTCGCGCGCGAGGCGCTGGTCATGACATCGGAGGGCGGGCTCGTGCCGGCGGCGGAAGCAGCCGAGCGGCCGGCGGCGCTGCTGCTGTCGGGGCCGGCGGGTGGCGTGCGCGCCGCTGCGGCCGTGGCCGTCGCGTGCGGCCATCCGGATGCGGTGTCGTTCGACATGGGCGGCACGAGCACCAATGTGTGCCTCGTGCGCGGCGGCGTGCCCGAGCCTGCGCCGACCCGCGTCGTGGCCGGGTACCCGATCCGCCTCCCCGCGCTCGACATCCACACGATCGGCGCCGGAGGCGGCTCCCTGGCCCGGCTCGACGCCGGCGGCGCGCTCGCCGTCGGCCCGGAGAGCGCGGGCGCGGACCCTGGCCCGGCCTGCTACGGGCGAGGCGGCGAGCAGCCCACGGTCACCGACGCCGACCTGGTCCTCGGGCGGATCATGCCCGACGCCGCGTTCCCCGGTCTCGGGCGGCTCGACGTGGAAGCGGCGCGGCGCGCGCTCGATCGCGCGCGCGTGGCCGCCGACGGAGTCGTCGCGGTGGTCGACGCCGCCATGGAGCGCGCGGTGCGCGTGGTGACTGTCGAGCGCGGCGTCGACGCGCGTGATCTCGTGCTGGTGGCGTTCGGCGGCGCCGGGCCGTTGCACGCGTGCGCGGTCGCTGGTGCGCTCGGAATGAGTGCAGTGATCGTCCCGCCGCGGGCCGGCGTGCTCTCGGCCGTCGGCCTGGTGTGCTCGCCTCGCCAGCGCGAGCTCGTGCGGTCGTGGCCCGACCCCATGGAGCACGCCGGCGTCGACCGCGCTCTCGACGTCCTTGCCGACGAGGCTGCGGTCCTGGTCGGATCGGGCGCCGACGTGGAGATCGAGAAGATGGTCGACTGCCGCTACGCGGGGCAGAGCCACGAGCTCACGGTGCCGAGCCCGGACGCGTTCCCCGCCGAGCACGAGCGCCGCAACGGGTTCGCACGCCCGGGCGCACCGGTCGAAGTGGTTGCGCTGCGGGTGCGCGCGCGGCGGCCGGCGCCGCTCTCGCCCGACGAGCTGCCTCTGGTGGCGCGGCCCATGGTCCGCGGCCCCGCGGTGGTGGCGGAGCCCGATTGCACGGTGTGGGTGCCCGACGGCTGGCGCGCGGAACCGGGCCCCCTCGGCGCGTGGATCCTTCGGCGATGACGGCGCTCGATCCTGCTTCCCTGCAGGTGCTGATCTCGCGACTCACCGGGATCGCCGAGGAGATGGGCGCCGTGCTCCGCCGGGCGGCGTACAGCCCCAACATCAAAGAACGCGCCGATTGCTCGGCGGCGCTGTTCACCGCCGGCGGCGAGCTGCTCGTACAGGCCGAGCACATCCCGGTGCACCTCGGCTCCATGCCGGCGTCCGTGCGCGCCGCCATCGACGCCCTCGGCGACCGGATGCAGCCCGGTGACCAGGTCGTGCTGAACGATCCCTTCGCCGGTGGCACCCACCTGAACGACGTGACGCTCGTCGCGCCCTGCTTCGCGGGCGGCGAGCTGGTCGGCTGGGCCGCCAACCGCGCCCACCACGCCGATCTCGGCGGCATGGCGCCGGGCTCGATGCCGCCCGAGGCCGTCGACATCCAGCAGGAGGGCCTCCGTGTGCCGCCGGTGCTGCTCTCGCCCGGCGTGGAAGCACTCGTCGTCGCCAGCTCGCGCACTCCGGAGGAGCGGCGCGGCGACCTCGACGCGCAGCGCGGTGCCAACCGGCTCGGCGTCGCGCGCTTCGGCGAGCTCGCGGCGGCTCTCGCGTCGATCGAGCCGCTCGCCGAGGTCGTCGACTACGGCGAGCGCCGTATGCGAGCCGCGCTGGCCGCCTTGCCTGACGGGCGGTTCCGGTTCGAGGACGTGCTGGACTCCGCCGGGCCGCGCCCGGCGCAGCAGTCGCCGACTCGCGTCGTCGTCACGCTCACGATCGACAACGACCACGCCACGTTCGACTTCACGGGCACCGATCCGCAGCGACCCGGCAACGTCAACGCGGTCGAGGCGGTAACCGTGAGTGCAGTCGCGTTCGCGCTGCGGTCGGCCACCGATCCGACCATCCCCGCCAACGGGGGCGCGATGCGCCCGGTCACGGTCGTCGCGCCACCGGGGAGCGTGGTCGCAGCCCAGCCGCCGGCCGCGGTCGGTGCGGGCAACGTCGAGGTCAGCCAGCGCGTCGCCGATGTGTGCCTCGGCGTGCTCGCGAGCCTCGCACCGGGCCGGCTCGGCGCCGCCGGGCAGGGCACGATGAACAACGTGCTCGTCGGCGGCGACGGGTGGGTCTACTACGAGACCGTCGGTGGAGGACAGGGTGGCCGGCCCGGCAAGCCCGGCATGAGCGGCGTCCACACCGCGATGACCAACACCCGTGACACGCCGGTCGAGGCGCTCGAGCGCGCCCTGCCGATCCGCGTGCGCGCGTATGCGC
>JBKPDN010000101.1:0-7272 GCA_046727875.1 Actinomycetota bacterium
GACGAGCATCGCGCCGGACGTGGTGCTCGTTCGCTACCGGTGCCCGAACCACGCCGACGTCGCGCTCTACCGGATCGAGGGCGGCGGTCACACGTGGCCAGGGAGCGAGTTCTCGCGGGCGATCGAATCCGTCGTCGGTCCTACCACCTTCTCGATCAACGCCGACGAGGAGATGTGGTCCTTCTTCCAGGCGCACCCGCTTCGCGGGAAGTAGCCGAGGCGGCGTGCGCTACAGCTTGCTCGCGATCACGAGCGCGTAATACGCCTGCCCTTCGTTCGTGAGGTGGACGCCGTCGGCGACGAAGAACTCGGGATGCTGGACCGCGATCGCATGCCAGTCGAAGAGGACGGCGTTCGGGTACCGCGGGACGGAGGCTGCCAGCGTGTCGTTGTCCGCCTGTTCCCAGGGTTGGTCCACTTTGAGGTTCACGATGACGACGCGCTTGACGCCGCTGAGGAGCTGCATCATCTCGGCGAACTGGTCGTCCGGGATCGTGCCGTTGGTGCCGAGATGCACGATCACCTCGTCGCCCAGCTGTCCGGCGTCGTGCAACGAGCGGATGACGTCGAGGCCGTTGCCGAAGTGCCGGCTGACGTCGGCGTCGATCTGCAGACGAGGACCGATGTCGCGCTGCAGCGCGTTCCGCGCGCCGAGCATGACGGAGTCGCCGATGGCGGTGACGCGACCGTTCGGGTCGAGCGGCGTCAACGTCGTGGTGGGCCCCGCCGACGTCGGAGGCGACGCCGGCTTGTTCGATGTCTTCGGGGCGGTGGTGATCGGGATACGCGCGGCCTTGGTGGGAAACCCCGGCGGAGGCCCGGCCGGTTCCGCCGCCGCCAGGCCCAGGCCCAGCAGGACCGTGGCGGCGATGATGCCGGTACCGACGAGGCCGAGACGCCGGAGCGACTGCCGCCGGTCCCGCACCGAGCTCTGCCGGATCGCCTGGAGGCGCCGCCCGAGCGCGCCGTTGCGGATCGGCATCTCGACGAAGCGGTACGAGAACGCGGCGATCCCGAACGTGATCGCGACGCGCAGCACGAAGAGCGGAATGCCGGTCAGCGGGATGTCCTGACCCGGGCGGGTCACGAGGTAGATCGGCCAGTGCCACAGATAGATGCCGTACGAGCGTTTCCCGATCCAAATCATCGGACGGCTGGCGAGGACTCCGTGGCTGAGGCGCGCCGCGGGGTGGACTGCGACGACGACGACAACCGCGGCGACGAACGCGAACAGGAAATAGCCACCGCGGTACAGCGCATCGTCGAACTCGTTGATGCTCACGAAGCACCACGCCATGGCGATGAGCCCGACGACGCCGGCGGCCTCGAGCGCCACGGGCGCCATCCGTCCGGTCTTGCCGCGGAGTCGCCACGGGGGCGCCAGGATCGCGAGAGCGGCGCCGACGAGCAGGCCGCTGCAGTGCGTGTCGGCGCCGTAGTAGACGCGCGACGGGTCGCCTCCGCTGCGGTACAGCGCCGCCATGAGAAGCGACGACAGCGCGGCCCCGCCCAGGATGCCGAGCGCCAGCTTGAAGCGGGTGGGCCTCAAGTACTTCAGCACGAGGCCCAGGATCAGCGGCCACACGAGATAGAACTGCTCCTCGATCGCAAGCGACCAGAGGTGCTGGAGCATCGGCGGGCGCCCGGCGGCCGCGAAGTACGACTGGTGGTGGAGGATGAGGTACCAGTTCTGCACGTAGCCGAGCGCCGCGAACAGGTCGCCGCGCAGCTTCGCCGCCTCGTGGGGCAGGAAGATCACCGTGTACGCGACCGTCACGGCGAGCATGAGGAACAGCGCCGGGAGCAGCCGTCGAGCTCGGTGGAGGTAGAAGCGCGGAAGCCCGAGCGGCCCGCCGTTCGCGCGCCGGGCGTCGAGCAACACGGACGTGATCAGGTAGCCGCTGAGCACGAAGAACACGTCGACGCCCAGGAAGCCCCCGCTGAACCAGCCGAGGTTCCCGTGGTAGAGCAGCACGGCTGAGACGGCGATCGCGCGCACGCCGTCCAGCGCGGGCATGTACCCCAGGCGAGGCTGATGCGACTCCGCGTGGGTCTTCCCGGCTCGCGTCGAGCGCGCGTCGTCGGACGTTGGCGAGGCTGACCTGCCTTTGGTGGAACTCGTCATGGCACCGCTCGGACGCTGGGTGCGCGACAACCGGATACGGAAATTCGGGGAAGTGCCAAACCGTATCTCGTCAGAGGCCTGCTGCCACAACGGCTCTGAGCGGTTTTCGCCTCATGTTGTCAGCAGGCCCGGCGCCCTCTAGAGTCGCGCATCCTCCCGTTTGGAACATCTCCTCGCATATCGACGCGCTTTCGCCCTTCGTCGCTTGTTGCCGCCGTTGTCCTGGCCGCGACGTCGTTCGTCGCGCTGATCCCCGCCGCCGCACACGGCGATCCGATCGACGACAAGCGCGCGCAGGCGGCGCAGCTCCAGGACCAGATCGACGCCAACGGCGCCAAGCAGGACGCGCTCTCCGAGCAGCTGAACGGGGCGCAGTACCGGCTCGACCAGGCCGAGGCGGCGATCGCAACCGCGCAGCAGCGGCAGGACGAGATCGCACTGCAGGTCACGGACCTGAAGAACCGGCTGTCCGAGCGAGCAGCGGCCCTCTACAAGAGCACCGGCTCCGGCAGCCCCGTTGTCGGGTTCGACACCTCGAACGCCAAGCAGCTCTCGGACGCCTCGAAGTACTCCGCCATCGTGTCCCAGCACGACAACACGCTCGTCAAGCAGCTCCGCGCCGCCGACAAGGATCTCCAAGCCCAGAAGACCAAATCGCTGGAGGCCGAAGCCGACGCGGCGAAGGAACGGGATGCGGTCAACTCCTCGCTGAGCGAAGTGCAGGCGGCCAACGCCGAGCAGCAGAGGCTCCTCGACCAGGTCAACGGCGAGATCGCCGACCTCGTCGCTCAGGAGGCAGCGCGGCGTGAAGCTGCCGCCCAGGCGGCAGCGGCCGCCAAGTACACGGCGCCGAAGTCGGGCGGCGGGGGCGGGGGTGCGATTGCTGACGCCGGCCCGGGGAGCGGCGGGGCACAGCAGGCGATCGCGTACGCGCAGGCGCAGCTCGGCAAGCCGTACTGCTACGCCGGCACCGGTCCGGGCTGCTTCGACTGCTCGGGCCTCACGATGCAGGCGTGGGGGTCCGCGGGTGTGACGATGCCGCACTACTCGGGCGCGCAGTACAGCAGCTTCCCGCAGGTCTCTCTCAGCGCGATGCAGCCCGGCGACCTCGTGTTCTGGGGCCCGGGCGGCAGCGACCACGTCGGCCTCTACATCGGTGGCGGCCAGATGATCCACGCACCGCACACCGGCGACGTCGTGCGGGTCGCCGCCGTGTACGGCAGCCCCTCGGGCGCGGTCCGACCGGGCTAACCCCTACGTCGCCTCCGCGGCGGCGAGCCGGAACGCCCCCGACGAGTACGTCGGCGTCCGCCGCTCGCACCTCACCTCTTGCTCCCCGAGCTGATCTTGATGCGCGCGATCGCGACTCGCGCCGCGTCGCGCACGGGGTAGGAGTGGTCGTCCAGCTGCGTCGGGTGTTCGAGCATGCGCGTCAAGACATCGAGGGCTTTGACGTCGCCCGCGTCGCCCAGCAGGTGAGCGACCCGCGCCTCCTGCGACCACGACGTCGCGGTGTTGAGCTGCGTGATGAGACTGTCGACGACGTCGGCCCCGCGGTAGCCGAGGTCGATGAGCCCGCTCGCAGCCTCTTCCCGCACCCGGACAGCAGGGTCGCGAAGGGCCCCTCTGAGCGTCTCGACGACGGCCTCGTCGGCGCGGTGCGCGAGGCCGATGACGGCGGCCCTCCGTGTCGCGTCGGCGGGCGCGTTGACGCCTCTGATCAGAGCATCGGTGACGCGAGGCAGCGACGCATGGCGCTCGAGACTCACCGCTGCTGACCGGCTCAGATCGTCACCGCCCCAATGCACGAGGACGATCAGCGTGTCGATCGCCTGATCGGAGCCGATGATGCTCAGCGACGCGATGCACGCGTCGGGGTCGGGTGTGCCTTCCTCCAGCGCGCGGGTGAGCGCGTCGACCGCCGCCGGATCTCCGATCTCCCCGAGCAAGAGCGCGGCCGCGGTCGCCCGCTCGCGGTCTCCGCCGAGCCGGGCAACGAGGTGCGGCACCGCGGTCGGACCGAAGTCCAACAGCGCTCGGCGCGCGGCTTCCTTCGCTTGCGACCCTTCCGGAGCCGCGGTGGCGACGTCCGCGAGCGCCTCGAGCGCGTCGGGGTTCCCGGCGCGGCGCAGGCCGGCGATCGCCTCCAGCTGCGCCGGTTCGTGCAGGTCACGCCGCGCCATTCGTGCGAGCGGCGCGACGAATCGCGCTTGACCGTTCGCGCTCAGACCCTTCGCGGCTTCGACTCGGACTTCGGGGTCCCCGTGCGTCGACGCGAGCACGAGCCCTGCTGTCGCATCGGGACCATCGAGGCGACCCAACGCCGCGGTCGCCGCTTCCGCGACGCCGCTCTCGTCGGACTCGAGAGCGGCGATGAGACCCGCCACATCGCGCTTCTTCTCGAGTCGTGCGATCTTCGGCCGTTTGGCCATCGCACTCGGCTACGACGAGCCGGGCGCCGGCGCGGGGCGTTGCGCCGCCGCCGTACGCTGCAGGATCTCGGGCTGGACGAGCCCTGCCGCTCGTTTCACGTCGTTCAGCCTAGGTCACGACAACGGCGGGGACGCGGCAGCGGACACGCGATTGGTCGTCTCAGAGCCCCACGACGACGCTGCGCGCGTCGTCCATGCTGGCGCCGGTCAGCTCCCGGTACCGCTTGATCGCCTCGAGCTGTTTGCCGGCGCGCGCGAGCTCGACCACGTCAGGGGGCACGACCGCGGTGGGGGTGGTGTACGGCAGTCCCAGCTTCTCCGAGACGAGCGCGAGCTGCGCTTCGATGCCCGCAAGCCGTCGGTTCGTCTCTTCGAAGTGAGCCGCGAGTGTTGCTTGGCTGTACTCACCGGGCATGGCGCGTTCCTTTCGGGGGGATGGGTGATGATGGAGAAGGGATCGAGTCGCGGCTACGACGGCGCGGGCGCCGGTGCCGGCGCCGGGTGGCGGGCCGCCGTCCGGTCCAGGATCTCCCGCTTCACGAGGCCACGCGACACCCAGTTGCGCCGGTCGGCCCAGACGAGCATCGGCGGGAGCACGACCAGGGCGCTGAGGAGCGCGACGGCCACGTTCATGGCCACGATGATCCCGAAGTCGCGCAGCAGCGGCAGCGACGACGTCGCGATCACCGCGACGCCGGCGATCGCCGTGAGCGCCGACACGATGAACGCCCGGCCCGTGCGCGATGCCGCGACCTCGACCGCCTCCTCGGGCGTCAACCCGCGGCGGCGTTCCTCCACGAAGCGCAGCAGGATCAGCGACGTGAACTCGGTGCACGCTGCCACGACCAACGGTCCTCCCACCGCGGTGATGGGGCTCAGCTTGAGGCTGAACGCGAACGCGACGAGCGAAGCGGTGCCCACCGCGATCAGCACGGGGACGAGCGACAGCAGCGAGCGGATCACGCTCCGGAGCCGCACGCTCAAGAACAAGAACACGAACAGGATGGCGAGGTACGTGAGCAGGACGCGGTTGGCCTCGAGATTGTCGAGCAGGCCGACGCCCACCACCGCCAGGCCGGATGGCGTCGCGCTCACACCCGCGGGCGGCTTCACGGTGTCGCGGATCTCGCGCACGACCGTCGCCCGTCGCTGAAGCTCGCTGGGACCGGTCCGGAAGACGAGGTTCAGCGCGTCGCCGCCAGGATTTACCGCTGACTTCTGGATGTCTGTCGGCGCAATGGTGTTGGCGGCTCGCACCTCGTCACCCGTCGGGGCCACGTGCGACGCGCCGGGGACGTCGTTCACGATGTCGCTCACGGTCGTCACGATGCCGGCCGCGGTGAGCAGCGTGTCGGGATGCTTGGCGAGCTGCTCGGTCGTGAAGCTGTCCATGAAACCGACGGTCTGGTCGTCGAACACGTCCTTCGACTGCACGAACATCCCGAGCTCGCTCGACGACCCGGTCTCGCGATCGAGGACGTGGAGGTCGTGGATCACCTGAGACTTCTGGTTGACCCACTTGATCGGGTCGGTCTGCAGCTCCAGCTTCCCTTCGACCAGGATCCCGCCTGCGAACACGATCACGGCGATGACCGTGAGCGGGACGGCGACGCCCCCGGGCAACCCGCCGAGCCACACGACGATTCGGCCGAGCGGACCCGTACGGAAGTCCTTGCCCTTGGTGGGCGACTTGTACTCACGGATGCCGAGCGTGGCGAGCGGGGCGACGATGCTGCAGAGGCAGATCACCGCGATTCCGACCGCCAGCAGGAGGCCGAACTGGCGGAGCATCGGCACCTTGGCGAACCGCAGGGCGGCGAAGGCGAAGATGGCGTCGAAGGTGACGACGAGGAGCGCCGGGCACAGGTTGCGGGCCGTCTCCTGGATCGGGTGCGCCTCGCGGTCGATCACCACCTCTTCCTCGACGCGAGCGTGCATCTGGATCGCGTAGTCGATACCTATGCCGAGCATCACGGGCAGGCCCGCGATGGTGACGATCGTCAGCGGGATGCCGAGGTAGCCCGCCAGGCCGAAGGCCCAGACGATGCCGATGAGGATCACGGCCAAGGGCAGCAGACGCCACCGCACGTCGAACAGGACGAGCAGGATGACGATCATGATCGCGACCGCGATCGCGCCGAGCGTCAGCATGCCGCCGGTCAGGTAGTCGTTGATGTCCTTCAACAGGATCGGCGCACCCGTCGTGATGATCGACGTGTTGTCGAACTTCAGGCCGTTCGCGGTGGCGACGACGTAGTCGGAGGCCGCGCCCTCGCGCGTGATCGACGCGTTACCGACGAGCCGCGTCACCACCTGTGCGTGCCGGTCGTCGATGATGAAGGTTCCGAGCGCCTTGCGGATCTGACCCTGGTTGTTGTGAAGGAGGAAGTCGATCCACTGCGGGTTGTCGAGTGTGCGCTGCTCCGCCGGGACGGCGGTGAGCCGCTGCAACGTGGTGCCGGCGTCGGCGCTGCGCGCCGCCTGACCTTCCGGCGATGGGTCCTGCGCGGTGGCGTCGACGAGCGCCTTGCCGGCGACGCTGTCGGTCGGGTTGCCCGACGGGCTCTGCACGAGCCGGTTGCTGAACTCCATGATCGTGCGGGGGCTGATGACGCCGACGACGCCCTTGCCCTTGGCGATCTTCGTCTCGAACGCCTGCCACTTGGCCTGGTTCGCCGGCGTGAACAGCTCGTTGACCGTGTGGCCCTTGTCCAT
>JBKPDN010000102.1:0-6915 GCA_046727875.1 Actinomycetota bacterium
CCTCGACTCGGCGCGTGACTGGGGATACGCCGGCGACTATGTCGAGGCCATGTGGCTCATGCTGCAGCAGGACGAGCCCGGCGACTACGTGCTCGCCATGGGAAAGACGCACACCAACCGTGAGCTGCTCGAGGTGGCAGCTGGCATCGCGGGCTTCGATGACTGGCGACCGCTCGTGCAGCAGGACGAGCGGTTCATGCGTCCCGCCGAGGTCGACATCCTGACCGGCGACGCGACGAGGGCACGCCAGCAACTCGGCTGGCAACCACACGTCACGTTCGAGGAGCTCGTGCACATGATGTACGACAACGACCTCAAAGAGGAGCAGGTACGCGCCGCGGCCGCGCAGCGGTAACGCACCAACTCAGAGTTGATCCGCCGCCGTGTGGGCCGCGACCAGCACCGGGTCCCACACCGGGGAGAACGGCGGCGCGTACGACAGGTCGAGGCTCGCGACCTCGTCGACCGGCATGCGGTTCCAGATGGCGGTGGCGAGCACGTCGATCCGCTTCGCCGCCCCTTCTTCGCCGACGATCTGCGCGCCGACGATGCGGCCGCCGGGCCGCTCGGCCAGCACCTTCACCGTGATCGGCGAGGCGCCCGGGTAGTAGCCCGCCCGCGTCGTCGACTCGATCTTCGCGGCAACGACGTCGACGCCCGCCTCGCTCGCCTGCCGCTCCGTGAGCCCGGTCCGGGCCACCTCGTACGCGCAGATCTTCGAGGCAGCCGTGCCGACCACGCCCGGGAAGCGGGCCTCGCCGCCGGTGACGTTGATCCCGACGACACGTCCCTGCTTGTTGGCGTGCGTGCCGAGCGCGATGACCACCGGTCGGCCCGTGACGCGGTCGGTCGACTCGACGCAGTCCCCCGCTGCCCACACCCCGCCGACGCTGGTCTCCATGCGGGCGTCGGTCACGACGCCGCCGGTGTGGCCGACCGCGATGCCGGCTCGTTCGGCGAGATCGCTGTTCGGACGGACGCCGAGCCCGAGGACCACGAGATCGGCGGGCAGCGTGCGCTGCGAGGTGCGAACCGCGCGCACCGCTCCGGCTTCGGTGTCGAAACCGTCGACGGACTCGCCCATGTGCAGCGTCACCCCGACGGCCCGGAGCGCGTCGCGGACCAGCGCGCCCATGTCGTCGTCGAGCGCGGTCGCCATCGGCTGCTCGGTGCGGTCGACGAGCGCGACCTCGAGCCCGCGCCGTACGAGCGCTTCGGCCATCTCCAGACCGATGTACCCGCCGCCGACGACCACGGCCCGGCGCGGCGCGCGCTCGTCGACGGCGCGCCGGACGGTGACGCCGTCGGCCAGGGTCTGCACGCCGAAGATCCCGTCGGCGTCGATGCCGGGGAGATCGGGCCGCGCCGGGACGGCGCCGGTCGCCACGACGAGCTGGTCGAAGGGCTCGTCGCGCTCGGCGCCGTCATCGGCAAGGTCCCGGACCCGCACGCGCCGTGGGTTCAGGTCGATGGCGACGACCTCGTGCCCGGTCCGGACGTCGATGCCGTTCTGCCGGTGCTCCTCGGGGGACCGGGCGACGAGCTGATCGACCTCGCTCACGAGATTGCCGACGAGATACGGAATGCCGCACGCCGAGTACGACGTGTACGGCCCCCGCTCGAACGCCACGATCTCGAGCTCGTCGGGATCACGGCGGCGGCGCGCACGCGACGCGGCCGTCATGCCGGCGGCGTCGCCACCGATGACGACGAGACGCTCGCTCACGTCGTCGCGCGAGTCACGCCGGCGTCTGCGCGCGCAATCCGCCGAGCGACTCGATCACCGCTTCGGCCTCGGCCACGAACTGCCGGACGAGGTCACCGGCGGGGATGAGACCCCCGATGGCGCCCGTGCCCTGCCCCGCCGGGTAGCACTCGCGCTCCGGGTCGACGCCGGCGGCCTCGTCGCCACCCGTGAGGTGAAGGGTGCCGGTGCTGACCGCCTCGAAGATCTGCTCCGGGAACGGCTTGAGCTCCTCGGGGTGCTCGTCGAAGTACTGGGTGGTCTTGTTGCGGACCGCCCGCAGCGTCTTGCCCGTGAACGCACGGCTGATCACGGTGTCGTCTTCGGCCGCTCGGATCAGCGCGTCCTTGTAGCCGGGTGTCGAGCGCGCCTCGGGCGTGGCGATGAACCGCGTACCGATCCAGACGCCGTCGGCCCCGAGCGCGAGCGACGCCGCCAGCCCCCGCCCGTCGAACAGACCGCCCGCCGCGACGACCGGCACCCGGTCCCCGACCGCGTCGACGATCTGCGGCACCAGCGGCATCGTCGCGACCTGACCGGTGTGACCGCCGGCTTCGGTGCCCTGGGCGACGACGAGGTCGCAGCCGGCCTCGACCGCAGCAACGGCGTGACGCACCTTCCCGCACATGTTCACGACGAGCACGTTGTTGTCGTGACACAGCTTCACGACCTCGCGCGGTACGCCGAGACCGGCGACGAACACCTGCGCGCCCTCGCGGATGACGAGCTCGATGTTCGCGTGCATCTGCTCGGGCAGGGCGGTGAGCAGGTCGACACCGAACGGCTTGTCGGTGGCCGCTTTCACGGCCCGGATCTCCTCGACCATCTCTTCCTGGCTCATGGCGGAGGCACCGAGGCAGCCGAACCCGCCCGCTTCCGACACCGCTGCCACGAGCGTGTGGTACGAGACGCCGCCCATGCCGGCGAGCATTACCGGATGCTCGATCTGCAGCGCGTCGGTCAGTCGTGTGCGCATGATCGCTCCCGGATCGCGTTCGCCGTCACGCTAGCGCCGACACGGTAACTTCGTGGCGTGGCGAACCCCCTTGTCGGTGTGATCATGGGAAGCGACTCCGACCTCGCGGTCATGCAACCGGCGGTCGACGTCCTCACCGAGTTCGGAATCGCGTTCGAGGTGCGGGTCGTCTCGGCGCACCGCACGCCGGACGTGTTGTACGAGTATGCGAGCACCGCCGCCGATCGCGGCCTGCGCGTGATCATCGCGGGGGCGGGCGGCGCCGCCCACCTTCCCGGGATGACAGCGGCGATGACACCGCTCCCTGTCGTCGGGGTGCCTGTACCGCGCGACAGGCTCGACGGGCTCGACTCGCTCCTGTCGATCGTGCAGATGCCGCCGGGGATCCCGGTGGCGACGGTCGGCATCGGCGAGGGCCGCAACGCCGGCCTGCTCGCGGTGCGCATCCTGGCCGCCACGAACCCCGAGCTGCGGCGCCTCATCGAGGGCTTCCAAGCCGACCTCGCCGACGCCGTCCGCGAGAAGGACGAGGGCGTCCGCAAGCAGTTCGAGTAACCCCCGATGCGTCTGTCGTGCGCACTCTGTGCGCGCGACGTACGCATCACTCGTGCGTGACCGCCTGGAGGACGTCGAGCTTCGCGGCGCGGCGCGCCGGGAAGATGGCGGCGACCACGCCGGCGAACCCGCCGAGCACCACGACCAGGAGCAGCTGGAGGCCCGGCGGCGCGAACTCGGTGATGCCCTGGTCCTTGAGCGCCTGCACCACCGCCCACCCGAAGAACAACCCGATCACGAGGCCGAGGAACGTGCCGAGGAGGGAGATGATCACCGACTCCCACCGGACGCTGGAGCGCAGCTGGCGCCGGCTCATCCCGACGGCGCGCAGCAGCCCGAGCTCGCGCGTCCGCTCGTAGATCGAGAGCGCCAGCGTGTTCGCGATGCCGATGAGAGCGATCAGCACGGCCAGGAACAGCAGCGCGTAGATGAGGTTCAGCAGCTGGTTGATCTGCGCGGCCTGCGCTTCCTTGAACTGCGTCCGGTCCTGGAGCTTGGCGTTCGGGAAGGCCTTGAGCACGCCGTCGAGCGCCTTCCGGCCCTCGGCCGGGCTGACGCCCGACGCCAGCTTCACGTACACCTGCTGATCGAGCTGCGACGTGTAGTGCTGGTCGTACGTCGCCAGCGACAGCCCGTAGTCGGACAGGCCCTGCTTCTGGCCGTTCCCGTAGATCGTCCTCACGGTGAGCTCGGGGGTCCCGTTGGGGAACTTCACCGGGAGCTTGCTGCCGACCTTCCAGTGGTGGTCGTCGGCGACCGCGCGCGACACGGCGACGCTCCCGCTCTGGCCGAGCGCGCCGATCGTTCCATCCTCGACCTTCAGGTCGAAGAGCTCGCCGGCGGACTGGGGCTGCAGAGCCACGAAGAACTTGCTCGAACCGTCGAACTCCGCCTGGTTGAACCGCAGCGGGCTCGACGCTCCGACCTGTCGAAGCTTGGCGACGTCGTTCGCGAGCGTCGGGCTGAAGCCGCCGAAGCCGCCCCCGAAGCCGGAGCCGGTGGTGATCACGTAGTCGGCCTTGAAGGCACGGTCCACCTGCACGTCGATCGACCGTTTCGTCGACGCCGCGAACACGGTGATGAAGCCCACGAGCGCGACGCCGATCATGAGGGCGGCGGCGGTGGCCGAGGTGCGCTTGGGGTTCCGCATCGCGTTGTCGCGCGCGAGCGTGCCGGTGATGCCACGCAAGCGCGGGAGCGGCGAGCCGATCACGTCGCTCAACGGGCGCGCGAGCACCGGCCCGAGCACGAACACCCCGATGAAGACGACGAGCGCGCCGAGCCCCACGAACTGGATACCCGCGCCCCCGAACAATCCGGCGAACAGCGCGAGAATGCCGAGCGCGGTGATGGCGAACCCGATGAGCACCCGGCGGCCCGAATGGGGCCGCCCCTCGGTCGCGACGTCGCGCATCGCCGCGATCGGGGGCACGCGCGACGCCTTCCGCGCCGGCACGATCGCCGAGATGATCGTCACGAGCGTGCCGACCAGCAGGGCGACGATCACGGTCTGGGCGGTGACGACGGTGCTGCCTGCGGGGATCTCGAAGCCGAACGCGTCGAGCAGACCCTTGAGCGCGCTCGACAGCAGGATGCCGGCGCCGAGGCCGATCACCGACGCGAAGAGCCCGACGAGCACCGCCTCGGTGAGGACCGACGTCATGACCTGGCGGCCGCTGGCCCCGAGGGCGCGCAGCAGCGCCGCCTCGCGTATCCGTTGGGCGACGACGATCGAGAACGTGTTGAAGATGATGAAGCACCCGACGAAGAGCGCGATCAGCGCGAACACGATCAGCGCGGTGTTGAAGAACGAGAGCGCGTTCTGGATGTCGCTCTGGTTCTCCTTCGTGATCTGCGCCCCCGTCAGGACCTCGTACGACTTGTTGTCGAGCTTGGCGGCGATCCGATCCCTGAGCGTCTGCTGCGAGACTCCGGGCGCTGCGACCACGGAGATCGAGTCGAACTGGTCGGTGGCGCCGGTGATCGCCTGCGCCGTCGGGGTATCGAACAGCGCCGCGGTCGAGCCGGCCGCGCTGTCGGCGTCGCCGAACGTCGCGATCCCAGCAATCTGGTACTGCTTCGGCGGGCCCTGGGTGAGGACCGTGACGCTATCCCCGACCTTGAAGCCGCCGTTCTTGGCCGACGCCGCGTCGATCACCACCTGATCGCCCCGCGGCGCGCGGCCGCCCGGCTCGAGCCGGTACGGGTTGAGGCCCTTCACCGTGCCCCAGTTGAAGCCGAACGTCGGGGCGCCCTGCTGCGGATTCCCGATCGTCTTCTGGTTCTTGCCGACGAGCTGGGCGTAGAACCGCAGATTCCCGTCGGCGGCGGCGACACCGGGGACGGACTGGATCTCGGGGACGAGCGAGGCGGGCACGCGGCCGCGCTGCCGGCTGGCCGCGCCCCCGAAGCCGCTCGAAAGCGACTGCCGGCTCCGCACGTATGCGTCGGTGCCGCGGTTCACGTCAGCGAACAAGTTGTCGAAGGTGCGCGAGATGGTGTCGGTCAACACCATCGTCCCGGACATGAACGCGACACCGAGCATCACCGCCAGGGCGGTGAGCGCGAAGCGGAGCTTGTGGGCGAGGAGCCCTTTGATCGTGACCCTGCCCACAGCGCTACTCGCCGTGGTGCTTGACGCGGTCGATCACGGTCTCCACGGTCGGATTCTGCAGCTCGTCGACAATCCTCCCGTCGGCGAGGAACACGACGCGATCGGAGTAGCCGGCGGCGACCGGGTCATGGGTGACCATCACGATCGTCTGGCCCAGGTCGGTGACCGCCTGCCGCATGAACTCGAGGATCTCGGCACTGGCCTTCGAGTCGAGGTTGCCGGTCGGCTCGTCGGCGAAGATGACGTCCGGGCGACTCGCCAGCGCGCGCGCGACGGCGACCCGCTGCTGCTGCCCTCCCGAGAGCTCGGACGGCCGGTGGTTGAGGCGGTCGGCGAGACCAACCGTGTTGATCACGCCGTCGAGCCACTGCTTGTCGGGCTTCTTCCCGGCAAGCGCAAGCGGGAGCGTGATGTTCTCGATCGCGTTGAGCGTCGGGATCAGGTTGTACGACTGGAACACGAACCCGATCTTGTCCCGGCGGACGATCGTCAGCTCCTTCTCGGAGCACGCCGTGATCTCGATGTCGCCGAGCACGATGCGACCCGCGGTGACGCGATCGAGCCCGGCGAGGCAGTGCAGCAGCGTCGACTTGCCCGAGCCCGACGGCCCCATGATCGCCGTGTAGTGAGCGGCACCGAACTCGACGGTGATGTTGTTGAGCGCTCGGACGGCCGCCTCGCCCGTGCCGTAGATCTTGGTGACCTCTTCGGCGTGGACGGCCACGGTGCGGGCGTCGGGCTGCGATGCGACGGCAGACGTCACGGTGGTCCTCCTGCCATACCGGGGGTACGGAGACCCTACGCGAACGGCAAGCGCGCGGCGATGAACGGCACCGTCGCGGTGGTGAACGTCCTGTTCGCGCCGCCTATTCAGGGGTGAGTCCGAGGTCCGCCATGAGCTTTTCGACGCGGCCATGAATCTCGTCGCGTATCGGGCGGACGCCGGCGAGGCCGAGGCCCTCGGGGTCGTCGAGCACCCAATCCTCGTAGCGCGTTCCCGGATAGACCGGGCACGCGTCGCCGCAA
>JBKPDN010000103.1:0-8033 GCA_046727875.1 Actinomycetota bacterium
CCGAAACCGAAACCGAACGTCTTGAACCCCATCGATTCGTAGGCGCAGTTGCCGGCGAAGATGATCAGATCGGCCCAGGAGATCTTCCGGCCGTACTTCTGCTTGACCGGCCAGAGCAACCGGCGCGCCTTGTCGAGGTTCCCGTTGTCGGGCCAGCTGTTGAGGGGGGCAAAGCGCTGCGCGCCTTCGCCGCCACCGCCCCGGCCATCCTCGATGCGGTACGTGCCGGCGGCATGCCACGTCATCCGGATCAAGAGCGGCCCGTAGTGGCCGTAGTCCGCCGGCCACCAGTCCTGCGACGTCGTCATCACCTCGAAGATGTCCCGCTTCAGCGCGTCGACGTCGAGGCCGTTGAACTCCTCCGCGTAGTCGAGGTCCGCGCCCAACGGGTCGAACCCGGGCGAGTGCTGGTGGAGAACCGACAGGTCCAGCTGATCCGGCCACCAGTCCTGGTTCGACCTGGGCCGCGTGCCCGCCTTGGGAGTCGGGGAGGGGATTTCGGGGCTTTCGCTTTCGCTGCGGTCAGTCACGTCGGAACTCCTCCTGTCTCGCTGTCTTCTTCTGATGGCTTGTTGCACTCACGTTGGGGCTCTGGACGCCACGACCGTGAGGCTCACCTGGTGTCGCACGCTCAGCCGTCGCGCCTGGGTGGTGCCGGCTCATCGCTCGCTGTGGGCTGGCTCGTGCTTCACCACGAGGTCGAACATGCGGCGGTACGCGTCCACGGTGGCGGGCGACGGCCCTCCCCACCGATCGCTCGCTGCCGCCTCCGACCGCGTGGCCCCCCTCCCGGGCCCGGGGAACACCTGCGCGTCGATCTCCTCGAACGCGCGGGTGCAAGCGGTCACCTTGTCGGAGCCCAGCTCCTCGTCATCGCTCATGACTCCCCCGCGTCGTGTTCCTGCCGTCCGCCCGCGCCGACCGGCTCCTGCCTCCGATCGGCTCTCGGTGTAGTTCCACGACCCTGGCTTTACCTTAGGTCTGGACCTGGAATGACTCAAGGGTTGGCTTAGAACTGTTCTTAGACGGCCTCGGCGGGTATACATGGGCACGTGACCTCGACGCCGCTTCTCGACCGCCTCCGAGCGCTGCACTGGCGCTTGACGCCGCAGCGACGGGTCATCGCCGAGACGATGCGAGGTGACCACGTCCACCTCACTGCAGAGGAAGTGCTCGAGCGGGCCCGGGAGCGTCTCCCCGAGGTCAGCCTGGCGACGGTGTACAACACGCTCAACGAGCTGGTGTCGATGGGCGAGGTCCAGCAGGTGGATGCGGGAGACGGGCCTACCCGCTACGACCCCAACACCGAGGACGGCCATCACCACCTCGTGTGCCTCAAATGCGGCGACGTGCGCGATGTGCATCCGCACGGAATGGACGCGCTCGAGTTGCCACGCTCGCAGCGCTTCGGCTACCGGATCGTCAACCGGGAAGTGCTCTTCCAGGGCTACTGCAGCGACTGCGGCGGGCCGTAGGGCACAACACAAACGCGCCAGACGTTGCGTTGTCGCGCGATTACGGGGCGTCGCCAGATATGGGCGGAGTCCACTGGACGCCGTTGATGTGGCCGCCGCCGTCGGCGAAGAGCGTGTTGCCGGTGACGTAGCGGCTGTCGTCCGAGGCGAGGAACAGCGCCACGCCGCCGATGTCGCGCTCAGGGTCTCCCATCCGGCCCATGGGGTTCTGCTCCAGCATCTCGGCCGCGTTCTCCGGCGCCGCTTCGGCGAAGGCGACGTACGCCGGTGTCGCGGCGGCCGGCGCGATGGCGTTCACGAGGATGTTGTGGCGTGCCCACTCACGCGCCGCGGTGCGCGTCAGCGCCCGGATCGCCTCCTTGGCCGCGTTGTAGTCCGCCGAGTACATGTGCGCGTTGATCCCGTTGAGCGACACGAAGTTGATGATGCGGCCCCCACCCTGGCCGACCATGTGCGGGAAGACCGCCTGCATCGCCCACAACGTGTGCAACGGCCCGCCCCGGTACGCGAGCAGCAGGTCGTCGCCGCTCTTGTGCTCGAGCCGGGCGAACGGCGCCGCCACGTACGCGTTGTTCACGAGCACGTCGACGCGCTCGAATGCCTCGAGCGTCGCATCGACCATGCGCTGCACGTCGTCGGGGTCGAGCACGTCGGTGGGGACGAAGAGCGCGGGCGCGCCCAGCTCGTCCTCGAGCTCGCGGGCGACGGCGCCGCCCGTCTCGCGGTTGATCTCGGCGACGGTGACGGCCGCGCCCTCTCGCGCGAACGCCCGGGCGACGCCCCGGCCGATCCCTTGGCCGGCCCCGGTGACGATGGCGGCCTGTCCGTCGAGCCTGCCCACCGTCGTGCCCTCCTTCCTTCCCAGAGGGTCAGAGGTTGTCGGTTCCGAGGACCAGCGCGCTCGTCGGCACGCCGGTGCCGGCGGTGACGAGCACGTGCTCGACCCCGTCGACCTGGTTCACGGATGTCCCCCGCACCTGGCGCACGCCTTCGGCGATGCCGTTCATACCGTGGATGTAGGCCTCGCCGAGCTGTCCGCCGTGGGTGTTGATCGGGAGCCGGCCGCCGAGCTCGATGGTCCCGTCGCGGAGGAACTGCTTGGCTTCGCCGCGCTCGCAGAAGCCGAACTCCTCGAGCTGCGGGAGCACCAGCGGCGTGAAGTGGTCGTAGATGACCGCGGTCTGGATGTCGTCGGGACCGAGACCGGTCGTGTTCCAGAGCTGCCGCGCGACAAGGCCCATCTCGGGCAGGCCGCTGATCGTCTCGCGGTAGTAGCTCGTCATCATGTCCTGGTTCTCACCCGCGCCCTGCGCCGCGGCGTTGATGAGCACCGGCGGCTGCGGCAGGTCGCGCGCCCGCTCGGGCGTCGTGACGACGAGCGCCTGGGCGCCGTCGCTCTCCTGGCAGCAGTCGAGCAGGTGCAGCGGCTCGACGATCCACCGTGAGGCCTGGTGCTCCTCGAGAGTGATCGGCTTCTCGTAGAACCAGGCCCGCGGGTTCGTCGCCGCGTGCTTCCGATCCGCCACCGCCACGCGCCCGAAGTCCTCGCTCGTGGCGCCGTACTCGTGCATGTAGCGGGTCGCGAACATCGCCACCCACTGCGCCGGCGTGAGCAGCCCGAACGGGGCGTACCACGCGAAGTGCGCCTGCTCGGCGGTCGCGACCGGCGGCCGGTCCTGGACGCCGGCGCCGAACCGTCGCCCCGACCGCTCGTTGAACGCGCGGTAACACACGACGTAGTCCGCCACCCCGGCCTGCACGGCCATCGCCGCCTGCTGCACGGTGCCGCACGCGGCGCCGCCGCCGTGGTGGATGCGGGAGAAGAACGACAGCTCGCCGATGCCGAGGTTGCGGGCGATCTCGATCTCGGGGTTGGTGTCCTGCGTGTAGGTCACCATGCCGTCGACCTGGGCGGGCTCGAGGCCGGCGTCGGCGATGGCCGCCTCGCACGCTTCGACGGCGAGGCGCAGCTCGGAGCGTCCCGACTCCTTCGAGAACTCGGTGGCGCCGATGCCGACGACCGCGGCGGTGTCGGGCGCAGCGTGCCGCTCGCTCACCGGGGCAGCTCCAGGCGTACGGTGCCGGTCACGTGGTCGCCGCGACTGTTCGCGCCGCGCACGTCGACCTCGACCAGGCCGTCGTCCTTCTTGGTGACCTTGCCCGTCATCGTCATGGTGTCGCCGGGGTGGTTGGGCGCGCCGAGGCGGATCTTCACGCTCGTGAGAACGGCGTCGGGACCGGCCCAGTCCGTGATGAACCGGCCGACGAAGCCGTTCGTCGAGAGGATGTTCATGAAGATGTCGGGCGACCCGCGCTCCTGGGCGAGGCCCGGGTCGTGGTGCACGTCCTGGTAGTCGCGCGACGCGATGGCGGTGGCGACGATGAGCGTGCTTGGTAGCGGGATGACGAGCGTGGGCAGCTCGTCGCCGACGTGCAGGTCATCAGACCGCAGGGACGTATTCGTCGTCATGCGGGTGCCTCCGCGAGAGCCTGGCCGAGGCGGGCGAGCTGCGCGCTCGCGCCGCCGAGCGTGTCCTCGATCTGCTTGCCCCACAGGAAGTAGCGGTGGACCGGATAGTCGATGTCGGCGCCCATCCCGCCGTGGAGATGCTGGGTGATGTGCACGACGCGCTGGCCTCCTTCCGCCGCCCACCACTTCGCGACGAGGACCTCGCGCGTCGCGTCGATCCCGGCCGTGAGGCGCCACGCCGCCTGCCACAGCGTGACCCGCAGCGCCTCGGTGTCGATGTACGCGTCCGCCGCTTTGAGCGCGACGCCTTGGAATGTCGACAGGGGCCGACCGAACTGCTGGCGTTCCGACGTGTAGTCGGCGGCCATGTGCAGCGCGGCCTCGGCCACACCGACCTGCGTGGCGCACAAGCCGACGAGCGCCCGATCGAGCATCCACGCCGTCACGCGGCGGCCGTCGGCGTCGTCGTCGCCACCGAGGCGCTCGCCGGGCGCGCCGGCGAAGGCCAGATGCGCGACCTTCGACCGGTCGGTCGTCGCCGCGACCGTGCGCTCGATGCCGGGGCCCGCGGGATCGACGAGGAACACCCCGAGGCCGTCGTCGCCGGTCGACGCCGGCACAAGGACGCGGTCGGCGACGTGCGCGGCGGGGACGCTCGGCTTGTGGCCGTCGAGCCGCCACGAGCCGCCGTCTCGGGTGGCGGTGACCTGTGGGGTCAGCGCGTCGTTGACGCCGGGCTCGGACAGGGCGGCGGTGAGCACGACGTCTCCGGACGCGACGCCGGGCAGCCACGCCTGCTCCTGCTCCGGTGTACCGAACTCGGCGATCGCCAGCGCGCTGAGGACGAGCGTCGGCCACAGCGGGACGGGCGCGACGCGCCGGCCCTGCTGCTCGAGCACGAGGCAGAGCTCCACGAGCCCGAGGCCACTCCCGCCGTGCTCCTCGGGGACCGCGATTGCGAGCAGGCCGGCGTCGGCGAGCGCGCGCCACAACTCGCGGTCGAAACGCTCCTCGCTCCGCTCGACCTCTTTCACGCGCTCGGCCGTTGCGTGACCCTCGAAGATCTGCTCGGCCAGGCCCGAGACCGCGTCCTGCTCTTCCGTGAACGTGAAGTCCACCTATCTGCCCTCCCGGGACGGGCTCTCCGCCTCGGGCTGGAGCGGCCTGAAGGCCGGTAAGGAGAGGTCGGGGTCGTGGTCGACCCACTCGACCTCGACCGGCATGCCGACACGGATGTCGCCGGGCTCGACGCCGATCACGTTCGCGACGAGGCGCGTGCCCTCCTCGAGCTCGATCAGCCCGACCGTGAGCGGGTAGTTGAACGCCGGCACCTGCGGGTAGTGGTTCACGACGAAGCTGTACACGGTGCCGCGGCCCGAGGCATCGACGACGTCCCAGTCGTACGAACGGCATTCGGAGCACATCGGGCGAGGCGGGTGGCGCAGCGTCCCGCACTTCGTGCACCGCTGGATCAGCAGTCGGTGCTGCCGCGCGCCCTCGAACCAGAACTCGTTGTCCTGGGTGAGCGCGGGGCGCGGCCGGCGCGGGCGCGCCTGCTGCTCTTCTTCCGCGGTGCGGTCGGTCGCCTTGGGCGCCGATCGGCCGGTTCCAGGCTTGAACTTGAGGATCCGGAACCGCATGGTCGCCACGAGCTCGTCGTCGTCGGTCCGGTACTCGACGCGCGTCGTGACGAAGTGGCCGACACCGAGCCCCGTGGCCTTCTCGTCCGACACCGACTCGATCGTCGTGGACGTGGACAGGTGATCGCCGAGGTGCAGGTACCGGTGGTACTCCTGCTCGCAGTCCGTGGCCACGACCGACGTGAACCCGGCGCCGTCGATCATGCGCATGAGCTCGTCGCGGGCATTGCCACCGCTCGACGGACGCGGCTGGATACCGCGCATGACCCACGCCTGGAGCATGACGGGCGGGGCGACGATCTCCCCGTGCACCGACCGCGCGGCGGCGTCGGGATCGACGTACACCGGGTTGTCGTCGTGCACCGCCTCGACCCAGTGCCGGATCATCGGCTGGTTCACGGGGTCGGCGCCGCGCTCGGGCTCACCGACCTCGCGGCCCTCGAACGCCTTGATCCGCGCAAGGAACTCGGCCTTGTCGGTCGTGTCAGCGGCGTCGGTCGTGGTGGCCACGGTCCCTTCCTGGCGTTCGGATCCTCTACCGCGCCCGGCGGGCCATGCCGAGCCCGGCGGTGGCGATGATCTCGCGCTGCACCTCGTTCACTCCTCCGCCGAACGTATTGATCTGCGCCGCCCGTCCCGCTCGCTCGACGTCCCCGTGCAGCGCGGCCCCGGGTGAGCCGGGCGGGAGGTAGCCGGCGGCGCCGAGGATGCCGAGCAGCGTCCGGTACACGTCGACCATCGCCTCGGTCCCGTACACCTTCACCGACGACGAGTCGGCCGCCGCGAGAGCGCCCGCGTCGAGCGCGGCGGCCATCCGCCAGTTCAACAGCTTCATCGCCTCGAGCTTGGCGTGGGCGCGGGCGAGGTCCATCTGCACCCACGCGACATCAATCATCTTCTTCCCGGCCCGGCCGGATCCGCCCTGCCCCGACTCGGTCGTCCGGCACCAGTCGGCGACGTCGTCCCAGAGCCGGTGGGCCAACCCGCCCATCGCGGCCAGGCCGACCCGCTCGTGGTTGAGCTGGGTCGTGATGAGCTGCCATCCGGCGTTGACGTCGCCGACGAGGTTGCCCCTGGCCACGCGCACGTCGTCGTAGTACGTCGCGGTCGTGGTGTTGCCGCCGACGGTGACGATGGGCGTGCACTTGAACCCGGTCGACGCCGTCGGCACGACGATGATCGAGATGCCCTTGTGCTTCGGCGCGTCGGCGTCGGTGCGGCATGCCAGCCAGACGTAGTCGGCCTGGTTGGCGCCGCTGGTGAACACCTTGTTGCCGTTGATCACCCACTCGTCCCCGTCGAGCACGGCGCGAGTCCGGAGCGATGCGAGGTCGGTGCCCGCCTCGGGCTCCGTGTAACCGATGGCGAAGTTGATCTCCCCGGCCAGGATCCCGGGCAAAAAGAACGCCTTTTGCTCCTCGGTGCCGTAGCGCATGATCGTCGGCCCGACGGTGTTCAGCGTCACGAACGGGAACGGCGCTCCTGCCCGCTGCACCTCGTCGAAGAATATGAACTGATCGGTCGCCGGACGCCCCTGGCCTCCGTACTCGGTCGGCCACCCGATCCCGAGCCAGCCGTCGGTGCCGATCTGGCGGACGACGGTGCGGAAGCTCGCGCTGCCCTCGCCCGGCTCCCCGAGCCCCGCCCGCACCTCGGGGGTCAGCAGCTGGGCGAAGTACTCGCGCAGCTCCTTGCGCAGCGCCTGCTGCTCGGGGGTGTAGTCGAGAAACATAGAACGGGTTCTAAATCTACACTGGCCGCGTGGACGACGCGACCTGATGCCCGCGCTCCCGTCCGACTACGACTCGGACCCCGAACGCTGGCGCAGCTGCGACCGCAGCGTCCAAGTCTTCGGCGACGTGCACGAACCGCTCGCGCGCCGGATCGTCGACGAAGAGCTCGCGCCCGTGCTCGACGTCGGTGGCGGCCAGGGCTTGCTCGAGAGCCTGCTCCCGCCCGGATGGCCGGCGATCGTCGTGGACATGTCCCCGACCCAGCTCGCCGACGCGCCGAGCCCGAAAGTACGCGCCGACGCATCCGTACTGCCCGTCCGCGAACAGTCCACGGGCGCTGTCGCCGCGCTCTGGATGCTGTACCACCTGGACGATCCCGCGTCCGCCGTCGCCGAGGCAGCCCGAGTCCTTCGGCCCAGCGGCCTCTTCGTCGCGAGCACGGCGAGCCGGACCAACGATCCCGAGCTGACGGACGGATATCCGCCGACGCCGTTCGATGCCGAGGAAGCGCCGGCGATCGTCGCCGCCGTCTTCGACGACGTGCAGGTCGAGCGATGGGACGCACCCATGACATACCTGCCCGACCGCGAAGCCGTGCTCCGCTACTGCCGCTCGCACTCATTGCGCCGGGAGGCAGCTGACCGCGTCTCTCCGCCGCTGTGGCTCACCAAGCGGGGATGTGTCGTCTACGCCTCCAAGCCTGTCTCTTATACAC
>JBKPDN010000104.1:0-2268 GCA_046727875.1 Actinomycetota bacterium
GGCCCGGGCCGACCGGCGCGACGCCCTGCTCGACGCGGCCGCTGCGTTCGTCGCCGCGGGCGAGGTCGAACTGCTGTCGATGGACTCCGTGGCGGAGCGCGCCGGCGTGAGCCGTCCGCTCGTCTACAAGCACTTCGCCAACCGTGGCGAGCTCCTCGCCGCCGTCTACCAGCGTGAAGCGAGTCATCTGCACCGTGAGCTCGCGGCCGAGGTCGGGTCGGCGGACGCCCTCGAGGGCATGTTCCGCACCCTGATCCGGGGTGCGCTCCGCGCCGCCGCCGAGCGCGGGCATGTGTTTGCCGCCCTCCGCACGGCGGGGGGATGGAACCGGGAGCTCCGAGACGAGCAGCGTGCCCGTGACGTCGACACGGTGCGCGCGTTCTCCGGCCGGGCAGTGCGCGAGCTCGGTATCGACCGTCGCGACGCCACCGCCGCCACCGCCACGCTGCTGGCGATGATCGACCCCGTCCTCGCGCAATGGCGCGTGCGCCCGACCGAGGAGCACGCCGCGCTCCTCGAGGAGATCTACATGGGCATGGTCAGCGGCGTCTTCGACGCGCTCCGAGCCCGACCGCGCAGAGACTGACCGCGCCTGTCGCGTCCGGGTACTGTGATCGTGGTTGAGAAATCAGCCGCGCTCGTCGGACCTCGGCGTCGCTGGCTCCAGCCCCGAGCCAACCGTCGACGGTTCGTTCCAATCGAGACCTGGGCAGCGGAGGCGGCACGTGCCGGACGACGACTCGAAACGGTCCAATCGGCTGCTCAGCGCTCTTCCCGAAGAGGACTACGAGCGCCTGAAGGGGCAGCTTCAGCCTCACTCCGTGCAGCAGAAGCAAGCTCTGGCTGAGGCGGGTCAACGCATCGACCAAGTCCATTTCCCCGTCGATGCCGTCGTCTCCATCCTGACCCGCATGGACGAGGGCCCCAGCGTCGAGATCGCCACAATCGGCAACGAAGGGGTGGTCGGCCTGACCGTGGCGTGGGGGGGAGCGGTGATGAACCCCCGAGAGGTCACGACGGTCCAGGTCCCGGGTGAGGTCGTGAGCATGGAATCCGCCACCTTCCGGGCCGAGCTCGAACGGCAGGGCGCGTTGGCGTCGTTGCTGGAGCGCTATACGCGCGCGTTCTTCAGCCAGGTTTCTCAGCAGGTCGCATGCAACGGGCTCCACTCCATCGAGCAGCGCTGCGCCCGCTGGCTGCTGCTCACCCACGACCGGGTGGGGACCGACGAGTTCCCCATGACGCACGAGTTCTTGTCCCAGATGCTCGGCGTCCGGCGGGCATCGGTGACCGTGACGGCCGGGATCCTCCAGAAGGCCGGCTTCGTCGAGTTCAGCCGGGGCCGGGTCGCCGTTGTCGACCGGGCGGGCCTGGAGAGCGCGGCGTGCGAGTGCTACGGGGTGACGCGGGAGGTCTACGACCGCCTGTTGCCCTAAGGCCGCGGGTCGAGGCCTCAGGCATCCCCGGGAAGAAGTGTGCGCTGCCGTACCGAACGGGTGTACGCTCGCGTACCAAGTGGTGAGGGGCTGGTTGCGCACCGGTCTCTCCACCTTTCTAGGCAGCTGGGCTCGTCGTTCTCGGTTCAGTTGTGCGCCCTCCTTGGAAGGAGGCGCCATGGACGAGCGACGAGAGTCCCTCGACGACCAGCTGTCCGAGCTCGCCGGATTTCTCTTCTCCGACGAGACCCTCGAGACGACGTTGGGCCATGTCGCCGACATCGCGGTACGGGCGATCCCCGCCTGTGACGCGGCCGGTGTCTCATTCTTCGAAGACGGCCAGGTGACCACCGCAGCCGTGTCGGGGCCGCTGGTCCGGCGCGTCGACGCGCACCAGTACGCCGCGGACGAGGGTCCCTGCCTCGACACGCTCCGGACCGGCGTGCCGACGCGCAGCCCCCGCCTCGACGCCGACGCCCGGTGGCCCAAGTTCCGTCCCCCCGCGCTCGGCGAAGGCGTCGTGAGCTGCTTGTCGTTGCCGCTCGTGATCGGCAAGGACGGGGCCGCGGGTGCCCTGAACCTGTACTCCTCGACGCGAACATTCGAGGAGGTCGACGAGGACATCGGTCGCCGGTTCGCGCCGTCGGCATCGATCGCCGTCGCGAACGCACGGGCATACGCCAAGGCCCAAACAGTCATCGAGCAGCTCCAAGAAGCGCTGCAGTCTCGTGACGTGATCGGCCAAGCCAAGGGAATCATCCAAGCGCGTGAAGGTTGTGGGCCCGACCAGGCCTTCGAGCGGCTTCGCTCGATGTCGCAGCACCGCAACGTC
>JBKPDN010000105.1:0-2467 GCA_046727875.1 Actinomycetota bacterium
GAGCCGGATGTCAAGAGGCGCGTAGGCTCTCGCCGCGGCCACGGCGACCAGGGAATCAGTAGTGAACGTCCGCACCAACACCGCAGCGTTCTTCGACCTCGACAAGACGATCATCGCCAAGAGCTCGGTGCTCGCCTTCGGGAGATCGTTCTACCGCGAGGGTCTCCTGTCGCGACGGTCGATCGTCAAGAGCCTGTACGCGCAGATCGTCTTCATGCTTGTCGGCGCGGACGAGGAGAAGATGGAGAAGCTACGCGTCGCGATGTCGGCGATGACGCGGGGCTGGAACCGCGACCACGTGGCGTCCATCGTGCGCGAAGCCCTCAACGACGTCATCGAGCCGATCATCTACGCCGAGGCGCTCGAGCTGTTCGACGACCATCACGCGGCGGGGCGCACGGTCGTGATCGTGTCGTCGTCGCCGCTCGAGGTCGTGATGCCACTGGCCGAGTACCTCGGCGCCGACGAGGCCATCGGCACCCGCGCCGCCGTCGACGCGGGCGGCAATTACACGGGCGAGCTCGAGTTCTACGCCTACGGCGCGCACAAGGCGCAGGCGGTCCGCGAGCTCGCCGCCCGGCAGCACATCAATCTTCCGATGTCGTACGCCTACAGCGACTCGATCACCGACCTGCCGATGCTCGAGCTCGTCGGCCATCCCGTAGCCGTGAACCCCGACAAGGAACTAGCGCGCGTCGCGCGAGAGCGGGAGTGGGAGATCCGGGAGTTCGAGCATCCGGTGCGGCTGCGCGACCGCATGCCGGTGCCGCCGGCCGGCCCGACGATCGCGGTGGGCGGCGCGCTCGCCGCCGCCGGCGCCGGTGTGGCGGTCTGGTGGTGGCTGCGCCGCCGCAACGATGCCGCCTGACGACGTCGACAACGGCGACGACGACTCGGCGCGCATGCCGCGCGTCCGTCTGGCCGAGCTCCCGACGCCGCTCCAGCCGATGGACCGGTTCTCCGAGTGGCTCGGCGGTCCCCGCGTGCTCGTCAAGCGCGACGACCTGACCGGCCTCGCGCTCGGCGGCAACAAGGCGCGCAAGCTCGAGTACCTGTGCGGCGAGGCGCAGGCGCGCGAGTGCGACGTGCTCGTCACCGGGGGCGGGGCGCAGAGCAACCACGCCCGCATGACCGCGGCGGCCGCCAACCGGCTCGGGCTCGACTGCCACCTCGCCGTCGGCGGCCGCGAGCCCGAGACGTACAGCGGCAACCTGCTCCTCGACCGCGTCCTCGGCGCAACCCTCCATTTCACGGGCGCGGAGTCGTACTACGAGGTCGAGTCGGCAATCGAGGAGGTGGCGGCGGGGCTCACCGCCGACGGCCGCCGCCCGTTCGCGATGCCGATCGGCGGTGCATCGGTCACCGGCGCGGCCGCGTTCGTCTGGGCGGCGGACGAGCTGCTCGCGCAGGCCGACACCGATGACCTCGGCGACGTCGACTGGGTCGTGGTCGCCGACGGCTCGGGCGGGACGCACGCCGGCCTCGTCGCCGGCCTGGGTGGCGACGCCCGAGTCCTGGGCGTAGACGTCGGGACGCGGCCGGATCTCGACGACGTGGTCCCGCGCCTCGCGGCCGAAGCGGCCGCGCGCGCCGGCCGCGGCGCGCCCGTGACCGACCAGCTCGTCATTGACCACACGCGGTTCGGTGACGGGTACGGCGCGGTCACCGACGCTGCGCTCGAAGCCATCGAGCGGGTGGCGCGCCTCGAGGGCATCGTCCTCGATCCCGTCTACACGGGGAAGGCGATGGCGGGGCTCGTGGCTGCGAGCCGTGACCGCCGCTTCGGCGCCGGCGACACCGTCGTGTTCTGGCACACGGGCGGCGCGGTCGCGCTGTTCGCCCGCCGCTACGCCACGATCTTCTCGGGCCGCTGACGACACCGGAACGCGAACGTGCCCGGGCGGAGCCCGGGCACGATACGGAGGCCCTGGCCGCCGGCGTGCACACCGGCGGGGGGCCGACGGTCAGACTTCGCGGACCTTGCGTGCGACCGCGATTCCGATCGCAACGAGAATCAGCAAGACGAGCAGCTTCTTCACAGCAATCTCCTGTCGACGGGCCTGACCGGATGCTAGCCCTGATAGACCGGCGTCGGAGGTGAACGGGGTCTGGTGGCCCCCCTCGTCTTCAAAACGAGTGGGACGGGCGAACCCCGTCCGGTGGGTTCGATTCCTGCCACCTCCGCCGTTTTCGGCGTAGAGCCCTCTCAGGCGGTCAACGCCGACAGCCCCGTCGCCAGCGCGAATCCGAGGACGGCGGCGAGGCCGGCGATCCGACCCGACTTCTCGGTCCCTTCGGGGATCATCGAGTCGATCAGCATCACCAGCAACGCGCCGGCCGCGAAGCCGTTGACGCCCCCCTGGAAGCCCCCCGATGTGTTGTCGGCGATCGCGTAACCCGCCCCGGTCGCCAACGCACACAGCGCGGCGACCACGTTCCACAGGCGCGTGATTCGTCGTGCGCTTGT
>JBKPDN010000106.1:0-14068 GCA_046727875.1 Actinomycetota bacterium
TCTCGAAGCCGGTGTGCATCTTCACGGTCGAGGTCGTGCTCGACAATGTGCCCGCCTACAACGCAACCTGCCGGCAGGCGATCCCGATCACGATCCTGCCGCGGTTGGTGCCCGGCCAGACCGTGACCGCCGTGCGGGTGAACCCCGCCAACCACGACGAGATCGCACTCGACCTCGCCACCGAGCCGCCCGAGGTCATGATGGCCCAGGGCTCGGGGCAGGCGACGGCGGCTGACGTCCTCGCGAGAGGCAACCCGGTGCGCGCCGTGATCGTGCAGACGCAACCCCTGGGCATGAAGAACCCGCAAGGCGTCGACATGCACGCCTTCATCCTGACGGTCATGCGCGACGGCCAGAAGCCGTACCAGGCCAAGGTGGGCAACCCCGTCCCGGAGGACGCTGTACCGCTGCTCTTCCCCGGGTCGAACCTGCCGGCAAAGGTCCTGCCCGAGGAGGCTCAGGGCGTCTGCATCGACTGGACGGCCGCGCTCGCCGAGTTCACGAAGTAGCCGCCAGCGCGTGGTCGAGCGCGGCGGCGAGCTCGTCGGGGGATTCGAGCATCGGGTAGTGGCCGATCCCGCGCAGCCGCACGAGCGTCGCGTCCGGTCGTGCCTCGTGCACCCGTTCGGCCATCGGCCAGACGGCGATCGGGTCGAGGTCGCCCCACACGATCGTCACCGGTGACGGGTGGCGCTCGATCGCGCCGGTCCAACGGCTTTCGTGCTCGCGGCGCTCCTCGACGTAGCGGATCGTGCGCGGCAGCAGGCGGTCGCCGCCGTCCCGGAGGATGAGCTCGGCGCCCACCTGCACGTCTTCGTCGGGCACCAGCGCGTCGGGCGCGAACGTGCCTCGGAGCGCATCGACGAGCGCGTCGCGCCCGAGCCCGTCGGCCAGCCGTTCGTCCGGCAAGGCGAGCAGGAGCTGCTGCCCGTCGGTCAGGTGCGCCATGTCGATGTACACCGAGCCGTTCGTGAGGACGCGGCGAGTCACGTCGAACGACAGCGTGCCGTCAATGCTCCGGGCGAGCAGCTCGCCGCCGACCGAGTCGCCCATGTCGTGGGTGACCAGCGCGACCTCGTCGAGCCCGAGGTCGCCGGCGACCGCCTCGACCAGGTCCGCCTGCTCGAACAGCGAGTAGCGCTGGTCGGGCTTGTCCGAGAGGCCGAAGCCGAGGAGATCGGGCACGACGACCCGGTGGCGGCGCGCGAACCGGTCGAGGACGCGATGCCAGTCGTGCGACGACGTTGGGAAGCCGTGGAGCACGAGGACGGGAGGCCGCGCGCGCCCGTCCGCATCCGTGGGTGACCGGTCCACGACGAAGACCCGATGGCCCGCTACGTCGTGGTACCCACCGCGCTTTTCCCACGCTTCGACACCAGCATCACCCGATACCACCGCGGCATCGTAAGCTCCGCCGCCGTGCCGGTGATCACCGCACATCCTCTCCGGGCCTCGTTGTGGCGACGCCATCATCCCCGCGTTCCCGCCGGTTCGACGCCGGCGAGCTGAGCCTCGTCGTCCACGACTGGGGTGGCGACGGCCACCCAGTCCTGCTCGCGCACCCGACCGGCTTCCACGGCCTCACGTGGGCGCCGGTGGCGGCGCGGCTCGTCGAGGCCGGGCGGCGTGTGTGGTCGTTCGACTACCGCGGGCCCGGCGACTGCGACAAGTCGCCCGACGGCTATCGGTGGTCGGAGTTCGCCGATGACGTCATGGCCGTCGTGCACGAGCTCGGTCTCGCCGGCGAGACGACGCTGCTCGCGTGCGGCCACTCGAAAGGCGCCGCTTCGCTTCTGCTCGGCGAGGCGCGTGAGCCGGGCACCTTCGCCCGCCTCTGGTGCTACGAGCCGATCGTGTTCCCCACCGACGAGCAGCTCGAACCCCAGCACGACTTCCCGCTCTCGGAGGGCGCTCGACGCCGCCGCGCCGTGTGGCCGTCACGTGACGAGGCGTTCGCGTCGTACGGATCGAAGCCGCCGCTCGACGTGCTCGACCCCGCCGCGCTCCGCGCCTACGTGGATTACGGGCTGCGCGATCGACCCGACGGTCAGGTCGAGCTGAAGTGCCGGCCGGAGGACGAGGCCACCATCTATGCGATGGGCGTCGCCAACGGCGTGTACCCGCGGCTTCGGGACGTGGGCTGCCCGACGCTCGTCGTGTGCGGCGAGCACACGGACGCCATCCCGCCGACCCTCGGCGAGATGATCGTCGAGCGGCTTCCTGCCGGCCGGCTCGAGGTCATGCCCGGCGTCGGCCACTTCGGGCCGATGCAGGACCCCGACGCGACCGTCGAGTCCATGCTGCGGTTCGCGGCTGCGACCTGAGAGCCCGCCACTAGCGTCGCTGGTGATGTTCCGCGAACGGAACGCAGCCCGCGTGGTGCTGGTTGCCGACGGGCGGGTGCTGCTCCAGCAGGGCTTCGATCCCGGGAGGCCCGAGGCCGGTACGTGGTGGATCACGCCCGGCGGCGGCGTGAACGACGGGGAATCCGTCGAGGACGCGGCGGTGCGGGAGGTCCTCGAGGAGACCGGGCTCCACCTCTCACCGGCGCAGCTCGGACCGGTGATCGCGACGCGCGTCGCCCACTTCGAGTTCGACGGTCGCCAGTTCCGCCAGAGCGAGTCGTTCTTCGCCGTGCACGTCGAGGCGTTCACGCCCGAGCATCACGGGTGGGACGAAGTCGAGCAGCGAGCGCTTCTGGATCACCGGTGGTGGAGCGTCGCCGAGCTGCGGACGACCGACGAGACGGTGTACCCGAGAGAGCTGGCTGACGTGGCCCGGGCCGTCATCGACGGCACGCTCAGCGGGCCGATCCGTCTCGACACGGCGCGGCAAACCTGAGCGCCGCGCCCCAACGCGCAACCGCACGCGCGAAGGTTCAGGCAGATGATCGAAGTCCAAGGTCTGACGAAGCACTACGGGACGACGGTCGCCGTCGACGGTCTGTCGTTCCAGGTGCCGGCGGGCCGGGTCACCGGGTTCCTGGGGCCGAACGGGGCGGGCAAGACGACGACCATGCGCCTCATCCTCGGGCTCGACGCGCCGACGAGCGGGAGCGTGACCGTCAACGGCGAGCGCTACCGCCGGCGGCGCTTCCCGATCCACGACGTCGGGGCACTCCTGGACGCGCAAGCGCTACATCCGGGCCGCAGCGCGGCGAGCCACTTGTCGTCGTTGGCGCAGAGCAACCGCATCGGCCGGCACCGCGTCGACGAGGTCCTCGGGATGGTCGGCCTGTCCGACGTCGCGACGCGCCGGGCAGGACCGTTCTCGCTCGGGATGAAGCAACGCCTCGGCATCGCCGGCGCGCTGCTGGGTGATCCCCAGATCCTGTTGTTCGACGAGCCCGTGAGCGGCCTCGATCCCGAAGGCATCGTCTGGATCCGCGATCTCTTTCACCGGCTCGCAGTGGAGGGACGCACCGTCTTCGTGTCGAGCCACGTCATGAGCGAGATGGCGCTCACCGCTCAGCACCTCATCGTCATCGGGCGCGGCAAGCTCATCGCCGACGACAGCATCGAGCACATCACCGCCGGCGCGGGATCCTCGGTGCGCGTGCGATCGCCCCGACACGACGAGCTCATGGCCTTGCTCTCGAGCGACGGGGCGACGGTTCGCAGCGAGGGAGGCGCGTTGACGGTGGCGGGCGTCGACGCCGCATACATCGGCGACCTCGCCGCCCGGCACGGCATCGCGCTACACGAGCTCAGTCCGCAGCGGGCATCCCTCGAAGAAGCGTACTTCGAGCTCACCGACGAGAGCGTCGAGTACCACGGCGCCGACCTCACGCAGAGCGGCGCGACCACCGAGAACCGCCGATGACCACAGCTGCTCCCACCACGACCGAGGCGACCCCGCCCGACGACACCGTCACCCGGATACCCCGACCGGGCCGCCGTGTCCTCCCGGCCGTCGTCCGCTCCGAGTGGACCAAGATCCGCTCGGTTCGCTCGACGGTCTGGTCGCTGTTCGCCACCTTCGGCATCACCGTCGGACTCGGCGCGCTGTTCTGTTTCGCCTATGTCAGGCGGTACGACCACCTCAACATCCGGCAACGCCTCACGTTCGATCCCACCGTGCAGAGCCTGCGCGGTCTGTTCCTCGCGCAGATCGCGATCGGGGTCCTCGGCGTGCTCGTCATCAGCTCCGAATACGCCACCGGCCTCATCCGAACCACGCTGACCGCGGTGCCACAACGCCGTGCCCTTCTCGGGGCCAAGGCCGTCGTGTTCGGCGCGGTCGCGCTCGTCGTCAGCATGGTCTCCGTGTTCGTGGCGTTCTTCGTCGGCCAGGCAGTGCTCGACGGCAAGCACCTCGGTGTCTCGCTCGGGGATGCGCACGTGCTGCGAGCCGTCCTCGGCGCAGGGGTTTACCTCACCATCGTGGGGCTCCTCGGCCTCGCGCTCGGCGCCATCGTGCGCCGGACGGCGGGTGCCATCGCCACGCTCTTCGCCGTCGTGCTGGTGCTCCCACTCCTTACTCGCGCGCTCCCTAGTCCGTGGGACACCGACATCGGCAAGTTCCTCCCCGCCGAGCTCGGCGCCGCACTGTTCAATGTGCGACCGGATTCCAGCCTGCTCTCCCCCGGCACCGCCCTCGTCGTCGCGCTCGCCTGGCTCGTCGTCGCCTATACGATCGCGGCCGTCCTCATCACCCGACGCGACGCGTAACGTCACGCCTTGGTCGCGGTCAGGAATGCGACCTCGGTCGTGATCGTGAACTGCCCGTCGCGGCGGATTTGCGCACTGACCGCGTCGGACAGCTCGCGGATGAGCTCGTCACGGTGGTCGCCGACCGCCTGCGCGGCGGTCGTGCTGGCCGCGTGACGGACGACCGGGAAGGCGTCCGTCACGATCACGGACGACCGCAACCAGCGCACGTCGGGATCCCGAAACTCCTTGCGGATACAACGGCGGGCGTCGTCGGCGGTGACACGCGGGTTCACCAGCCCGGAGTCTTCAAGCGGCGCCCGCAGACCGGTCCGGTCCAGGAGTGGAAGCCACAGCTCGTTCATCTCCGCGAGATGTCGAGTGCCATTCGTGCCAACGAGCAGCTTGCCGTCGGGCCGAAGAACTCTCGCCGCTTCCGCGACCGCCATCGCGGGATCGGGCACGTGATACAGCATGTGCATCATCATCACGACGTCGACTGACGCGTCGGTGAGCGGCAGCGACTGACTGTCGGCCGCGACCAACGCCAGCGGTGACGATACGCCGGCGAGCATGCCGACCGAGAGGTCGATGCCGACGACGCGAGCGCCGGCCCCGCGGAGGGAGTCGATGTACCGCCCGGAGCCGCAGCCGACGTCGCCGACAACGCGCCCGTCGAGGGGAGCCAACACCCCGAGCGCCTCGGCCACGATGTCGATGCGCGGCTCCTGGAAGTCGTAGAGACTGGCGCGGGCCTCAAGGCCAGAGGGATCGGCATACGCAACGTCGCGCAGGTACCGAGTATCCGCGCGCTTGGCCACGTCTATCCGGCGAGGGCTGCTTCGAGCTTGGCGGCGACCTCCCGGTAGCGGGCGACGGGGATGAGGTGCACACCGTCGAACGCGCCGCTGTCCCGCAGCTGCAGGACCTGTTCACAGGCGGCGTCGACGCCGGCGGCCGGGTCGGCATTCACGCGGTCCACCAACTCGGCCGGGATCTCGATGTCGGGGATCCCGGATGCGATCCGCCGAGCCATCGCGCCGCTCGCCAGCACCATCACGCCTGCGTAGACGGGAACGTCCACGTCGGCGGCGTCACGCCATCGCAGCGCCGCATCGACCGAGTACGAGACCTGGAGGAACACGAAGTCCGCCGCCCGTTTCCAGGCGGGTAGCGGACCGAAGCCGGCGACGGCGCCCACACGAAACGGGCCCACCCCTTCGAGCGTGCGCTCGCTCGCGAGCGACCTCGCCTCGTCGATCATCGCCCGCACGGTGAGCTCGCTCGTCCGGCCTCCGGACGTCGGCTTGTCGCCGTGCACGAAGAGGAACTGGTCCACCCCGTAGGCGGCGGCGGTCAGCAGGTCGCGACGGAAGCCCAGGAGGTTGCGGTCCCGCGAGTTCAGGCACGCGATCGAGCGTCCCCCCATCGCCTCCACCTCGTGGGCGACGGCCACGCTCGACACCGTGGCTCGCCCGAGGTGGTTGTCGGGAACGAGAAACGCGCTCGCCACCGAGCTGAGCACGCCGATCTGGTGACGCACCCGCGTGAGATCGGGTCGCACCGGCGGCTCGATCTCGCACACGACCTCGAAGGCCCCAGCCATCTCGCAACCGTAACGTGGAGCAGTGCCGTACGACCCGACGATCTATCGAGGGAGCGCTCGTTACTACGCGCCCGGGCGTCCGCCGTATTCGCGGGAGCTCGTCTCGACCCTCACCGACGAGGTCGGCTTGGACGGGTCGGGTCGGCTGCTCGACGTTGGATGCGGGCCGGGCATCCTGACAGTCGAGCTGGCGCCGAGCTTCGACGAGGCGATCGGCCTCGACCCCGACGCCGACATGCTCCGCGAAGGCGCGCGCCGCGCGCGGGAAGCCGGCGTCGACAACGTCCGCTGGGTCGAGGCGGTCGCGGAGGCGATCCCGACCCTCGACCTCGGCACGTTCAAGCTCGTGACGTTCGGCCAGTCGTTCCAGTGGACGGAGCAAGTCCGCGTCGCCGAAGCGATCTACGACCTGCTCGAGCCGGGTGGCGCGATCGCCCTCATCGCACCCGAGGTACCGGGGCGGCCGAAGCCGGCGGGGCCGGGATACCCGCCGATCCCGCACGACGACATCGAAGAGACCGTCAAGCGGTACCTCGGACCTCGGCGCCGCGCCGGGCGTGGCTACCGCGAGCCGCCGCCGGACCGATTCGAGGACGTGCTGCCTCGCACGCGCTTCGGTCGGCCGCGAGTGCGCCACGCCCCGGGCCGGCCCGACATCGTGCGCGACGCCGACAGCGTGCTCGCCGGCTACTTCTCGCTGTCGTGGGCCGCGCCACACCTCTTCGGCGACCGACTCGAGGCGTTCGAAGCCGACGTGCGCGCGCTGCTCTCCGAGCGCTCCCCCACCGGCTTGTTCTGGGACTGGCCGGGCGATACCGCGATCGTCCTCGGTCGCAAGCCGGTCTGACCGTTACGAGGCCTTGAACCCCTCGACGACGCGCGCCCAGCGCCCGGGGTCGCTCTTGTACGGCGCGTAGAAGCTGACGCGGTCGACGACGTCGCCGTAGCGATCGAGCAGCTTCGCCGGGATCTCCTCGGGCTCGCCGGTGACCGCGAACGTCCCCAGGATCTCGTCGTCGACGAGCTCGCCCATCTGCACCCAGTCGCCCTGCTTCGAGAGCCGGTTGAGCTCGCCCTGCAGGTCGCCCCAGCCGTGCAGCTCGAGGACGCCACGGTACGCGGGCGTCGACCCGTAGAACGCGATCTGCTGCTTCGTGCCCCGCCGAGCCGCCTCGTACTCCTCCTCGTTGGTCCCGGTGACCACGAACATCGGTCCGGACAGCTCGAACTCTGCACGCTGCTTGCCGGCCCGACTCCAGCCGCGCTCGAGGGCGGGCAGGGTGACCTCGCGCACGTACCGCTCGGTCGTGAACCCGTGCAGGAGTATCCCGTCGGCGACCTCGCCCGCGACCTCGGTCATGCGCTCGCCGACAGCGGCGAGGAACACCTTCGGGGTGCCGTACCGATTGGGGCCGGGGTTGAAGAACGGCGTCATGAGCGTGTGACGGTAGAACTCGCCCCGGAAGTCGAGCTTGTCGCCCTCGTTCCAGCACGCCCAGATCGCGCGCATCGCGAGGATGAACTCGCGCATCCGCTTCGCCGGCTCTGACCACGGCATCGAGAACCGCTTCTCGATGTGCGGCTTGATCTGGCTCCCGAGGCCCAGGATGAAGCGACCCTTCGTGTACAGCTGGAGGTCGTTGCCGATCACGGCCGTCGACATCGGGTTCCGCGCGAACGCCACCGCGATGCCGGTGGCGAGCTCGATGTGCTCGGTCTCGAGCGCGGCCAACGCGATCGGAAGGAACGGGTCGTGGCTGGTCTCGGCGGTGAAGACGCCGTCGTATCCCAGCTCCTCGAGCTCCCGGGCCGCCGCCGGCATCTCCTCCGGCCGGACCGTCATCACCGTTCCGTCGACTCGCATCATCCCTCCTGGTCAGGACAGCGCGGACGCTACGCGACATCCACGTAGCCGTCATACCCCGGCGTTACTCTCCGGATATGGGTCTGGCATTCCCTCCGTCGCTGTCGCCGAGCTCCGTTTCGGCGTTCAAGTCGTGCCCCCTCGCGTTCCGGTTCTCCTACATCGACCGCCTGCCCGAGCCACCCAGCCCGGCGGCTACCAAGGGCACGCTCGTCCACCGCGCCCTCGAGCTGCTGATGTGCCGCCCCCAGCCCGACCGCACCATCGACGCCGCACTGATCGACCTCGAGACCGCCCGGGTCGAGATGGCCGACGATCCTGATCTCGCCGGGCTCGAGCTCACCGACGAGCAGCGGGCGCATTTCGACGCCGACGCCGAGGAGCTCGTGCGGAAGTACTTCCTGCTCGAGGACCCGCGCACGGTGCGCCCCAACGGCCTTGAGCTCAAGCTCACGGCCCAGTTCGGCCGGGTCACGCTGCGGGGGATCATCGACCGGCTCGAGATCGACGACGACGGCGAATTCGTCGTCACCGACTACAAGACCGGGTCGGTGCCCAGCGAGTTCGCCGAGAACGCTCGGCTCTCGGGCGTGCACATCTACGCGGCGCTGTGCGAGCAGATGCTCGGGAAGCGACCGGCGCGCGTGCAGCTGTACTACCTGTCGAAGCCCGAGGCGATCATCGCCACGCCCACCGAGCAGTCGGTCGCCGGCGTCGGGCGCCGCGCCGACGCGCTGTGGACGGCAATCCTGCGGGCCTGTGAGCGCGAGGACTTCCGCCCCCACCCCGGTCCGCTGTGCGACTTCTGCAACTTCAAGCCGTACTGCCCCGCCTTCGGCGGCGACCCCGTGCAGGCCGCCGAGCTGCGTGGCCCGGGCACCGTCATCGAACCCAGCCTCCCGCTCGTCGCCAGCTAGAGCGTCAGGCCGCTGCCCTCGCAGCTGCGAGGAGCCGGCGCGTCTCGCGCGGGTGACGCAGGCGCAGCACCTCGAGGTGCGCGTACTCCGGCTGTCGCAGGAGCTCGGGATACTTGCGGCGCCGCTCGCCGTGCTTCACCCACGCCCACCGGATCGGATGCTCCGGGTCGGCCCAGCTCCGCCAATCCTCGCGGTTCTCGTTCCACATCGGCTTGCGCGTGACGGCGCGCCACACGGAACGCCGGATGACGCGCGCCATGATCAGAGGACGTTCGTAGTCGAGCCACACGAGCTGGTTGGCACGCCCCCACACCAGGTCGCGCACGGCCTCGTAGTTGCCGTCGCACACCCACCGGTCGGCCGCGGTCGCGGAGTCCGTGCGCTCGCGCAGCTCCTCGACGGTGGCCTGCTGCCAGTTCGGGCCGTGCTGGAACGCGTCGAGCTCGATGTGCGGGCAGTCGAGCAGCGCGGCCAAGCGGCCCGAGAGCGTGGTCTTGCCCGCGCCGCTCGTACCGACGACGGCGATCCGCGGTCCGAGCTTCATCGCGCTCCTTGTACCCTCCGTACGTGGGCAGCGACAGCTCGCCGTCGGATCCGAGCGCGGCGGTGGCCGCACTCGTCGGCGATGCGCAGCTCGGCGATCGCGTTCGTTTCGTCGTCGAGCTCGACCGGCTGAAGCAGGTGCTGCGACGCACGGTCGTCACCGACGGTAGTCGGCGCGAGAACAGCGCCGAGCACTCGTGGCACCTCGCGATGATGGCGCTGGTGCTCGCCGACACCGCCGGCCGGCCCGTCGATCCGCTCCGTGTCGCGCGCCTCCTGCTCGTCCACGACATCGTGGAGATCGACGCCGGTGACACATTCGTGTACGACACCGACGGGCAGAAGACGAAGGCGGCTCGTGAGCAGGCCGCAGCCAAGCGGCTGTTCGGCCTCCTGCCGAACGGGCAGGGCGGCGAGCTCCGCGCCTACTGGCTCGAGTTCGAGCACGGGACGAGCGCAGAAGCCTGCTTCGCCCGCGCGCTCGATCGGCTCCAGCCGCTGCTGCTCAATTACGCGTCGGCCGGACAGGCGTGGCGCGAGCACGGCGCCACCGCCGAGCAGGTGCGCGCGGTGAACGCCACAGTCGGCGACGGCTCACCGGAGTTGTGGGACCTCGCGCAGCGCCTCATCGACGACGCCGTCACCCGAGGCTGGCTTCCACAAGCCGACCGTTAGGCTCGGCCATCGCTTTCGTCCCGTCCCGAGGTGGCTCGCGCTGGGTGCAGAGCTGGCCGCGGCGCGGCGCGCTCACCAAGTGGGTCCGCGGCTTCGACGACACGGTCGACCGCTGGGTCGAGCGCTCTCGGGACCGCCGCCTCGATCCGCTGTTCTACGGCCTGTCGAGCGCCGCCGACCACGCGCTCCTGTGGATCGCGCTCGGAGCGATGCGCGCCGCCCGTCGCGGTGACCCAGCGCTCGGGCTTCGCCTCGCAGCCGCGCTCGGTGCGGAATCAGCCCTGACCAACGGCCCGATCAAGCTGGCCTTTCGTCGCATCCGGCCGCCGAGCGCGCCGCCCGGTCCCCTTCCGTACGGCATGCACCGGCCCCGGACGAGCGCGTTCCCGTCGGGACACGCGACGTCCGCGTTCATGGCCGCCACGCTCCTGTCCCGCAACACCCGTGCCGCGCCCGTCTACTTCGGGCTCGCGACGCTCGTCGCCGCCAGCCGCGTCTACGTGCGCATGCACCACGCCTCCGACGCGCTCGCAGGCGCGCTGCTCGGCCTGGCCCTCGGCCGGATCGCCGAACGAGGGCTGGCTCGTTGGGACGGGCAGACCGGCGCCGGCTGACGTTTCCGAATCGGGCCGGGAATCACCCGGGTACGGTGGGGGTTGTTCGCCAGGTCCCGGCAGGTTGCCCTCGGCCCGGAGGTTGCACGTGTCCCGCGAGATCGCCGTCAGCTTCGATTACCGCTGCCCGTTCGCCCGCAATGCCCACGAGGCCGTCGTCGCCGCCATCCGTGACGGCGCCGACCTCGACGTGCGGTTCTTGCCGTTCTCCCTCGATCAGGCGCACGTCGAGGAGGGCGAAGCGCCGGTCTGGGAGCGTTCGCCCGCCGAGTGGGGCACGGGGGTCACGGCGCTTCTGTACTCGATCGCCATCCGCGACCAGTTCCCCGAGGGCTTCCTCGACTTCCATCTCGCGGCCTTCGCCGCCCGCCACGACCACGGCAAGAAGCTCGGACACGAGGATGTCGTGCGCGAGGCGGTGGCGGCGGCTGGTCTCGACGTCGACGCGGTCGCCGAAGAGGCGTGGAGCGGCCGGCCGCTGAAGACGCTCGCCGCCGAGCACACCGAGCAGGTCGACCGGTTCCGCGCGTTCGGCGTCCCGACGTTCATCGAAGGCGACGAGGCCGTGTTCATCCGGTTCATGGAGCGCAACCGCGTCGACGATCTCGAACGGGCCCTCGAGTTGCTCGACTGGACCCGCTTCAACGAGTTCAAGCGCACCCAGATCGCGAGGTAGCGGCACCCTCGCGCTTGCACCGTCACCTGCGTCGCGAAACCCTGAACCAATGCGGATGAGCGACGCCGAGGCGATCATGTGGGCGGTCGAGAAGGACCCCGCCCTTCGCTCGGACTTCACGAACATCAGCATCCTCGAGCGAGCACCCGACATCGCCCGGGTGCGGGCGAAGGTCGAGCAGGCCCTCGAGGACATCCCGCGCCTGGCCGTCCGCGTCGTGTCGACTCCGTTCCGCCTCGCCCCGCCCGAGTGGCAACCGGATTACGCCCTCGACCTCGATTACCACCTGCGCCGGGTCGCGGTGCCGGCGCCGGGTGGGATGCGCCAGCTGCTCGATCTGGCTGCGGCCGCGGCGGCGACTCCCCTCGACCGAGCGCGGCCGTTGTGGGAGTTCACCGTGGTCGAAGGGCTCGAGGGCGGGCGCGCCGCGCTCCTCCAGAAGGTCCACCACACGATCACGGACGGCGTCGGCGGCGTGAAGCTCTCGCTCAGCCTGCTGGACTTCGAGCCCGACCCGCCCCCGCCGCCGACGCTCTCGCCCGCGCAGCGCGTCGCGGTCGACGCCGAAGCGGAGGCTCGGGCCGCGGCCGCGGCCGACCCTGTGCACCGCGCGTCGCCGGCGGACGCCGTCGGCGACGCGGTGACGTACACGTTGAGCCGGCAGCTGGGGCGAGCCCGGCGTGGCCTCGAGTCGGCCGCGGGCGTCCTCGCCAGCCCGGAGGCGGCGCGCCAAGGAATCAACAACGCGGTGCGACTCGCCGGCTCGGTCCGGCGACAGCTCCTCGTCACGGAGCCCGCCCGTTCGCCGCTGCTGCGCGGTCGCTCGCTCGGCTTCCGGTTCGAGTCGTTCGCCGTCCCGCTCGGAAGCGCGAAAGAGGCCGCAGCAAAGCTCGGTGGCAGCGTGAACGACGTGTACGTCACCGGCGTCTCGGGCGCGCTGGGCCTGTACCACGAGCGTATGGGGGCGCCGTGCGACGTTCTGCGCATGGCGATGCCGATCAGCACCCGCGGCGACGACGAGGAGAGCGCGAACAGCTTCACCCCCAGCCGCGTGCTCGTGCCGGTCGAGCCCAAGGATCCGGCCGCGCGCTTCAAGCTCGTGCACGAGCGCCTCTCCGAGCTCCGCGGTGAGCCGGCGATCGCCGCTGCCGGGTCCCTCGCCGGCCTGCTCACCGCGCTCCCGACCTCGATGCTCGTAGCGCTGACCCGCGCCCAGGCACACACGATCGACTTCGCGACGTCCAACCTGCGCGGCAGCCCGGTGGACCTCTACCTCGGCGGCGCGCGCATCGAGGCGAACTACCCCATGGGACCGCGGGCGGCGTGCGCGCTGAATGTGACGCTGTTGAGCTACCGCGACTCGCTCGACATGGGGATCAACATCGACCCGGTCGCAGTCAGCGATCCGTCGACCTTGCTCGACTGCCTCGACGAGTCGTTCGGGGCGCTCCTCGACGTGGCGAGCGGCTGAGTCGAATCCGGCTACGGCGCCGGGCGCCGCACGCCCGGGATCTCTTCGACCGCTTCGGACCACTCCGTGAAGCCGGGGTCGAGCCATTCGTCGTGCTCGCACTCCGTCACGAGGTCGTCGACGTAGACGTGCAGTGTCGGGGCCTCGTCGGCCAGCTCGGCGAGGTCGGCGGCCCGCGCGTGGACGGGACCGCGCTCGAGGACGTCGATGAATGCGACCACGGCGAGAACGCGGTTGCGACACGTTGGGCACGCCGACACCGTGGCCTCTTCGACACCGTCGGTGAGCCCGAACAACATGAGCGCCTCGGCGGCATCGAGCACGACCCGGTTGCCGTCGTCGTCGACGAAGGCCAGGGAGCCCTCGGGGGTGGGGTCGCCGAACACCATGACGGGAAGGTAGCGCCCCGGGGCCCGGGTCCCCGGAGGGCCCTGTTTGCCCAGGTCAGAGCAGGGTGGGCCGGACCGTCCCGTAGGGTATGCAGCCGCGCTTGCGACGGCGACCGAGGAGGCAAATGCGGGCGGTGACGGTGGCCGAGGGCCGGCTGGCGTGGCGGGACCATCCCGACCCGGTCCCGGGCGCGGGCGAGCTCCTCGTCGACGTGCGCGCCGCGGGTCTCAACGGTGCCGACATGCTGCAGCGACGCGGCCTGTACCCCGCTCCGCCCGGCAGCCCCCAGGACATCCCCGGGATGGAGCGGGCGGGCGAGGTCGTCGCGGCCGGCCGCGACGTCGAGCGCTTCTCCGTCGGTGATCGCGTCATGGCGCTCGTCGGCGGCGGCGGGCAGGCCGAGCTCGCGCTCGTACACGAACGTGTTGCGATGCCGGTGCCCGACGACCTGTCGTGGTCGGAGGCGGGCGGCTTCCCGGAGGTGTTCACCACTGCGCACGACGCGCTTTTCACCCAGTGCGAGCTGCGCCTCGGCGAGCATGCCCTCGTGCACGCGGCGGCGGGCGGGGTGGGCATCGCCGGCGTCCAGCTGGCGGCGCTCGCGGGTGCGCGCGTGACCGCGACAGTGCGCAATCCGGACCTGCGCGCCGATGTGGCCGCGAT
>JBKPDN010000107.1:0-3164 GCA_046727875.1 Actinomycetota bacterium
GATCTCGCGCAGGGTGCGGCCGTCGAGTTGTGAGCCGGCCGCGACCGGCACGCGGGCGATCACCTCGTCGCTGTCGCCCCGCGCCAAACCGAGCACCGGGTGCATCTCCTCGCCCTGCTCGACCAGCCAGACCATCTGCCGGGCCGCGTCGCCGAGCTCCTCGGCCGCGCTCCCGAGGTGCAACAGACCCCGCAACGGCGACGGGTCGATGTGCTCGGCGGCGCTGCGAAGCACCCAGACCTCGAGGCGCTCGCGCATCTCGTCGAGCCGGTCCTCGAGGTGGCTGACCTCGGCGGCGAGGCTCTGGTCGTACAACAGCAGCGCCGAGTAGGCGAGACCGACCGCCACCTCGGAGATGTTCTTCATCTCGACGAGGACGTCGACGGCGCGGTCGAGATCGGTGATCGTCGGGTCGTCGCCGGCGCTCGGTGGTCGCCACTCGGGCGCGCCCGCAAGGGCGCGCAGCTCGGCGATGCCGTCGGGCGGTCCCCGCAGGATGAGGATGTCGTCCGGCAGCATGATCTCGTCGCCGTCAGGGTCGATGACCCACTCCTTGCCGCGCCGGATCGCCACGACGCGCATCGCCACCTCGACGGGAAGGTCGACGTCGGCCAGCGCGCGGCCCGCCAGCTCAGAGCCCTCGCGCACGCGGACGCGGTGCGAGACCTCCTCGGCGGCAGCGAGATCGGCGACGAGCGCGGCCGGGATCCCGAGGCGGTGGGTGACGATGTGCGAGATGCCAACGGCCGCGTTGCCGATCTGCTCCATCGTCGCGATGACATGGAGCACGCTCGACATCTGCTCGGCGTCGTGCGGGGATCGCGCGGCGAGGATGCACACCTCGCGCATCTCGTGCACGAGCCCGTCGAGGCGCTCGTCGAGGTCGACGACCTCTTCGGCCATCGCGCTGTCCCCGAAGAAGAGGGCCGCGTAGCCGAGATCGACCATGAGCTCCGAGGCGTCCTTCGCCTCGGAGAGCATCGCCCTGAGATTTCGTGGAGGCTTCTCGTCCATCAAGGGTGGGGTCTCACGACAGGCCCAGGAGCACGATAGCGAGAATCAGCGAGACCGCCCCAAGGAAGTCGAGGCTCGAGGTGACGATGGGGATGCCGTGGTTGTCGGGGTCGAGCCCGAGCCGGTACGTGGCCACAGCCCCGTAGTACCCGACCAGCACGGCCGCGATCGTGGCGAACACACCCGCCAGCATCGAGACCCCGATCATCTGGAGGCCACCGGGGCTGTGCAGGTCGAACAGAGCGGCCACGATGTCGGCCGACACGCCGAGCAGGAAGAACACCGGCACTGCGTAGGCGAACACGAGCAGGACGTCCTCGCCGACGGCTCGCCACGGTGCGCGCGACAAATCGAGCGTGCCCAGGTGCAGCTTGGTAGCGACGCGGGAGCTGAGGATGCCGCCGAGGGCCCCCGAGTCCTCGAGGAACGGCGGGACGAGCACGAGGAGCGCCGGGTACACGAGGAACGACTCGATGCGCTTCTCGATCGTGATCCCGGCGATGACATCGACCGCGCCCGCGAGGGCGAGGATCGGTACCGACTCGCGCACGATCCGGCGCAGGATGGGCAGTCGAGTCCGGAGGCTCAGCACCAGCGCCACGAGGCCTGCAGCCGCGCAGAGGGCGGCCATGACCGGGGTGAACCACGCGATGCCGACGAGGTACGTGGCGACGAACAGGCCGGGCAACGTGACCATGTCGCCGGCGGCGGTCACGATCGGCGTGTTCACGTTGTCGAGGTCGAGGTCGAAGTGCACGCTCGTCGCCGTGACGATCACCACGACGAGCAACACGACGACCGACGACAGCATCCCACCGACGACCGAGATCACGACGAAGTCGGTGATCGAGATCGAATTCGCGACGCCGAACGCGACCGAGACGGCCTTCGCGAGAACCGCGAGCACGAGCGAGATCGACAGCGACAGCGCCAGCGATGCGGCGACGTTCTGTCCGACGAGCGTGTCGAGGCGGCGCGACGCGCGGAACGTGCCGGCGTGGATCGCCGTGCTGAACCGGCTGCCGAGCCCGCCGAAGATGTTCCCCCGCATCCCGATCGCCGCCGGGATGAGCACGAGGAGTCCGGGAAGCGCCTCGAGGGTGCCGGTGATCGCGCCGAGCGTCAGACCGGCAAGAAGGTCTCCACCTGACGAGAGCAGGAGCGCGACGAACCCCGCCCCGACCCCGGCCGGGTCGGAGCGAACGACGGCGCGGAAGCGCCGGAGGAGGCGCGGCCGTCGAACCATTTGCTACTCGGAGGCTCGCTCATCGCTGTTCGTCTCGCTATCCATGAGGTTCACGGAGCCGGCTCAGGCTAACGGTTGGTGGCGCCGATGGCGACGGGGAACACTCTCGGCCTGTGACGATCCTCGATCTGCTGACGGTGGCCGTGCTGGCGGTGGTCGGGGTCCGTCTGTTCGAGGCCGCCCGCACCTCCGTCGGGTCCCACCGCAAGACGCTGGCGGTCGTCTACGGGCTGCGCTGGCGCCACTTCCTGCGGGCCGTCCCGATCGTCGCCCTGATCGTGCCGACGGCCTGGGTACTCATCCAGCTCCCCGTCCTCTCGTTCGGCTGGTGGTCCGCGATTGGTGGCGAGGGCAACCCGGTCGTAGGCGTCAGCGACCGGGACCTCGGGATCGTGTCGGTCGTCGTTCCCCTGTTCTTCATCGGGCTGCTGATCGTCGGTCTCCCGCTCCTCGTCGCCCGGGAGGAATGGCTGTTCCGCCGCGGAGCTGAGCAACGCAGCACCGCCAACAACCTCGGGCGGGCGGTCGTCTTCGGCCTCGCCCACGCCGTCGTCGGCATACCGATCGGCGCCGCGCTGGCGTTGTCGATCGGCGGGCTCTACCTCACGTGGTCCTACCTCGAGGTTTGGAAGCAGACGCGGTCGCAGACGAGCGCGCTGCTCGAGTCGACGCGCGCGCACCTCGCGTACAACCTCGCGATCATCATGTTGGTGGTGGTGTCGCTCGGCGCGCTGTACGCGACCGGGAACGCCTGAGCACAGCGCCCTCTTGCGGCTAGTGAAAGTCGCGGGAGCGCAGGATGTCGGCCGCGGTCAGCGGCAGCTCCTCGATGCGGCCGGCCACGACGTTGATCACGCCCTGGTAGCACTCGAGCATTCCCCGCACGATCAACGCCGGTGACATG
>JBKPDN010000108.1:0-5248 GCA_046727875.1 Actinomycetota bacterium
GGCGAGCGCGCCGCACGGGAGGTTGCACCCGCCGCCGAGCTCGGCGAGGTACGCGCGCTCGGCGGTGACGGCGGCGCGAACACCGCCGTCGTCGACGTCGGCGAGCAGGTCGCGCGTCGAGTCGTCGTCGGTCCGGCACTCGACGGCCAGCGCGCCCTGCGCCACTTGCGGCAGCACGACGGCCGGGTCGGCGCGCTCGGCGATCTGATCGGCGAGGTCGAGCCGGTCGAGCGCCGCCGCCGCGAGCACGATGGCGTCGAAGCGCTCGGCCTTCTCGAGGCGCGACGGGATGGTGCCGCGGAGCTCACCGAAGCCGAGGTCGGGACGCAGGGCGGCGAGCTGCGCCCGGCGGCGCACCGAGCCGGTGCCGACGCAGCCGCCGGTCGGGATGTCGTCGAGCGCACGGCCAACGAGCGCGTCGCGCGGGTCGCCGCGCTCGGGCAGCGCCGCCAGGACGAGGCCGGGTGTGTCACCCGACGGGAGGTCCTTCGCCGAGTGGACGGCGGCGTCAGCGCGGCCGTCGAGCACGGCCTGCTCGACCTCCTTCACGAAGACCCCGGTACCACCCATCGTGTGGATGGGGACGTCGCGGCGCTCGTCGCCCTTGGTCGACACGATCACGTACTCGGCGTCGACTCCGAGCAGCTCGACAACCCGTTCGGCCTGCCAGCGGGCCAGCGCGCTGCCGCGCGTCGCGACCCGCAACGCCGGCATCTAGTTCCTAGCCTGTCGCCCTCGCGAGCTCGGGCTATTGCTCCGGCGGTCGGCAAGGCCGCGCGCCTCCGCGGACCGGTCGGTCGGCGACTCAGGCTCGGGGTCGGACGCCTCTGTGCTCGCGTCCTCGAGGCCGAACAGCGCCGCCAGCGCGTCGGCGTACAGCTCGCCTTGGGCGGTGCCGGCGGCTTCCTTGAGGTGCACGGTGGGGTCGTGCAGGAGCTTGTTGACCAGACCGCGCGTCAACGCCTCGACGGCTTCGCGCGCCGCGGGGTCGAGGCGGGCCAGACGGGAGTTGAACCGCGCCAGCTCGACGGCGCGCAGCTCCTCGGCGCGGGCCCGCAGCGACGAGACGAGCGGTGCGACCTCACGCGCGGAGCGTTCGAGCCGGAACCGGTCGAGCTCACCTGTGATGATCTCCCGCACCTTGTCGATCTCCTGGCGACGCTGTTCGAGCGACAGCGCCGCGAACGCCTTGAGGTCGTCGATGTCGAGGAGGGTGACGCCGAAGATCTGCGCAACGCCGGGATCGATGTTGCGCGGTACCGCGATGTCGACGATCAACAGGGCACGACCGTCGCGCCGCGCCATGGCGGTTTCGATGTCGCCGCGCTCGAGGAGGACGTCGACCGCACCCGTGGACGCGAGCAGCACGTCGGTGTCGACCAGGCCGTCGAGGACGCCCTCGAGACCGATGGCGCGGCCACCGACGCGTGTTGCGAGCTCCTCGCCTCGCTCCGGTGACCGGTTCGCGACCACAATCTCGCTCACGCCCGCGCCGGCGAGCGCGATCGCCATGCCGGCTCCGACGTCCCCGGCGCCGACGACGAGCACCCGCCGGCCTTCGAGTCCGCCGAGCCGCTCACCCGCGACGGCGACGGCCGCCGACGACACCGACACGGCGTGGCGGCCGATGCCGGTCTCGGTGCGGGCGCGCTTGCCGACCTCGACGGCCTGGCGGAACACGCTCGACACCATGGGCCCGATCATCGACTCGCGCTCGGCGATCTGCCACGCCTCGCGCACCTGCCCGAGGATCTCGCCCTCGCCGACGATCATCGAGTCGACGCCGGCCGCTACGCCGAACAGGTGCGCCACCGCCGCGTCGTCGTGGTACGTGTACAGGTGGTTGGTGATCGTGTCGGGATCCAGCCCCGACTGGTCGGTCAGGAAGTTGCGGACGTCCTCGACAGCGGGGTGGAAGCGCGTGCAGCGCGCGTAGACCTCGGTCCGGTTGCAGGTCGAGAGGACCGCGACCTCGGCCAGGTTCTCGCTGCGCTGGAGGGTGTGCAGCGCCTTGGCGAGGTCGGAGACGGGCACCGCCATCGTCTCGAGGAGGCCGACCGGGGTGGTGCGGTGATTCAGGCCAATGACGACGAGAGACACGACCGCAACAGCTCCTTGGCGTCATCCACCCGACCGGCGCGAATGAGATCGAGCATGCCGGAATCGAGTGCCCGTTTCCAATCGGCGTCCTCGGTGGAACGCCCGTCCGCCTGCATCGCTTCCCGTGCCTCCGCCAGCAGGTCCACCAGGGTCTCGTACTCGGGACCCAGCTCGGCGGTGATCCTCTCCTTGAGCCACGTGGCCAGCGCGGGGCTCCGCCCACCCGTCCCGACCGTGACGACGAGATCGCCCCGCCGGATCACCGACATGAGTGTGAGCGAGCAGTTGTCGGGGTCGTCGGCGGCGTTGACCCACACGCGCCGGGCCTCCCCCGCCTCGAAGACCGCGTGGTTCACCGCTGGGTCGTCGGTCGCAGCCGTCGCGAGCCACGCGCCGTCGAGATCGGCGGGCTCGAACTGGCGCTCCGCTGCGGTGATGCGACCCTCGTCGCGCCACGCCCGCACCTGCTCGCCGAGCTTCGGGGCGACGACGTGCACGTCGGCGCCGGCGGCGAGCAGCCCGTCGACCTTGCGGGCGGCGATCCGGCCTGCCCCGACGACCACGCAGCGGCGCCCGTCCACGATGAGGTTCACCGGGTAGCCGAGCAGCGCCGCGCGCGTGGTGGTCACCGCACCCGCTCCGCCGTCCTCGACGCGGCCGTGTGCTGGCCGTCGGCCGCCGGCACCTTGCGCTGCTGATAGAAGGACAGGATTTGGAGCTCGATCGCGAGGTCGACCTTCCGCAACGACACGCCGGACGGCACCGTGACGACCGCGGGCGCGAAGTTGAGGATCGAGGTGACGCCGGCGTCGACGAGCCTGTCGGCGACTTCCTGCGCCGCGCCCGCCGGGGTGGCGACGATCCCGATGGCGATGGCGCGCTCGGAGACCACGCGGGGGAGGTCGTCGAGGGCGTCGACGGTGAGGTCGCCGACGCTCATGCCGACCTTGGCGGGGTCGGCGTCGACGAGGGCGACGATCTGGAAGCCGCGCGCGCCGAAGCCGCGGTAGTTGGCCAGCGCGTGGCCGAGGTTCCCGACGCCGACGATGACGACCGGCCAGTCGTGCGTCAGACCGAGCTCACGCGAGATCTGGTGGAGGAGGAACTCGACGTCGTAGCCCACGCCCCGCGTCCCGTAGGAGCCCAGGTACGAGAGGTCCTTGCGGACCTTGGCCGCGTTCACGCCCGCCAGCTCGGCGAGGCGCTCCGACGAGACCGTGCCGACGTGCTGGTCGGCGATGTCGAGGAGGGCCCGGTAGTAGAGGGGGAGGCGGGCGACGGTCGCCTCGGGGATTCTTCGGACGGAGGGCACTGCTCGCTTCCCTGCGCTTGCCAGGGCCCGGGCCGTCCCGGGCCTGACGGCCGAGGATACTCCGAGCTTGTGCACTCGTTCTCAAAGTCGGCGGGGGCGCAGCTCCCGGCGGAGGACCTTGCCGGCGAAGGACCGCGGCAGCGCCTCGACGACCTCGACGCGCGAAGGGCACTTGTATCGGGCGAGTGACCGGGAGCAGTGCGCGACGAGCGCGTCGGGATCGGGTGTCCGCCCGGGCTCGGGCACCACGAACGCCACGATCGCCTCGCCGGCGCGGGGGTCGGGCTCGCCGATCACCGCGACCTCGGCGACGTCCGGATGCTCGAGGAGCGCGTCCTCGACCTCGGCCGGGTAGACGTTGAAGCCCGACACGATCACCAGGTCCTTGGCCCGGTCGACCAGACTGAGCTCCCCCTCGTCGTCGGCCACCGCGATGTCGCCCGTGCGCAGCCAGCCGTCGCCCGTGAGCGCGTGTGCCGTCGCGTCGGCGTCGCGCCAGTAGCCGGGGAACACGTTGGGCCCGCGCACCCAGATCTCGCCCGGGTCGCCGGGGAGCACGTCGGCGCCGTCGACGTCGACGAGCCGCACGTCCACCCCGGGCAGCGGCGGGCCGATCGAACCGGGACCGGGGTCGCGCTGCCCGATTGCCGACGTGGTGACGATCGGCGACGCCTCGGTGAGGCCGTACCCCTCGTGCACGACGACGTTGAAACGCTTGCGCATCCCGTCGTACACGTCCTCGCCCAACGCGGCGGCGCCCGACACCGCAAGCCGCACCGAGCTGAACGCGTCGGGCGGCGCGGCGTCGTCGTCGAGCTCGAGGAACGCGTGATACATGGCGGGGACGCCCGCGAGCACGGTGACGCCCTGCTCGCGCACCGTGCGCGCGGCGACGGCCGCGTCGAAGTCCTCGAGCAGGATGGTCGCCGCGCCGGCGGCGAGGGCGAGGCCCAAGACGGCGTTGAGGCCGAACACGTGGAAGAACGGCAGCGCACCGAGGGTGACGTCGTCGGCGGTCAGCGCAAGACCGGGATGGTCGAGGACCTGGCGGATGTTCGCCACCAGGTTGCCGTGCGTGAGCATGGCCGCTTTCGGCGCGCCCGCGGTGCCGGCCGTGAACAGGAGCACGGCGACGTCGGCGTCGTCCCGCGCGACAGCTGCGGCGGGCTCGACGGATTCCGAGCCGTCGCGTGGCGGGCGGAGCACGAGCGCGGGCTTGACCGTCGCGAGCTCGCGGTCGATCTCGGGTGCGGGCGCGTGTGGGTTCAGCGGGACCGCGACCGCCCCGGCCCGCAACACCCCGAGGTACGACGCCACGAACGCGACCGTGTTGTGCCCGTCGATCGCGACGCGGTCGCCGGGCTCGATCCCCTCGGCACGCAACGCGCCGGCCACCCGGGCAGCTCGCGCCTCGAGCTCGCCGTAGGTGATTGCTCCGGCGGTGCTGCGCAACGCCACCGCGTCGGGTGTGCGCGCCACCGGCTCGAGCAGGACGTCGGCGAGGTTCATCACAGGATCGCTCCTCGCTTCGCCAGCGCCGCCTGCAGCTCGTCGACGTCGACCTGGGCGACGGGAACGCCGTCGCGAGCCGCGATCGCAGCTGCCGTCCCGGCCGCCTCGCCCAGGGCCAAGCTCGGGCCCATGACCCGGATCGACGCCAGCGCGTCGTGGTCGGCCGACAGGCAGCGCCCCGCGACGAGCAGGTTCGGCACGTCGCGGGGCCGCAAGCTGCGGTACGGGACCTGGTAGCTCTGGCCCGCGGGCAGGAACTCGTACTCGGTCGTGCGGTCGCGCACGTGGTACTCGCGCGGCCACGCTCCCCTCGCCACGGCGTCG
>JBKPDN010000109.1:0-4984 GCA_046727875.1 Actinomycetota bacterium
GGCTCCTGTCGAGATGCGGGAGCAGGCCGTCAGCGCTGTCGGCCAGGCCGTCGACGTGCAGCAACCCGGTGAACGCGAGGTCGGCGGCGACGACGATCGCCGCCGCCACCGCGGGAGGCCACACCCGCTCCGCGCCCCACCACACGGCCCCGAGCACGAGCCCGATGGCGGCGCCCGCGACGGGGAACCAGCCGAGCGTCTGGGGGCGGGGCTCGGCGGCGCCGAGGAACGGGGTGAGGAAGGCGAGGGCCCGGCGCATCAGCCGGCCGGCTCGAGCCAAAGAGCGTGGCCGGCAACGACGAGGACGACCTCGTCCGCCACGGTCGCCACTGCCTGGTTGAGCTCGCCGAGCGCGTCGCGGAACCGTTGCCCGGCCGCGGTCGACGGGTGGACACCCAGCCCGACCTCCTCCGACACGACGACGGTGTCGCCGGCGCGCCCGGTCAGCGCGGTGCAGAGCGTCGCGCCGTCGACGCCGAAGTCGGGCGCGCTCGCGACCCACGGTCCGAGGGCATCGAGCACGACAGTGCCGCCCGTCGTCCCCAGCACGTCCGCCAGATCGGGGCCGGCTTCGATCGTCGTCCACGACGCCGGGCGGCGGGCCCGGTGCTCGGCGATCCGCGCCGCGAGGTCGGCGTCGCCTTCAACCCGCGCCGTCGCCACGTACGACACCGGCTCGGGGAGCGCCGCCGCCCGCCGCTCGGCGTAGGCCGACTTGCCCGACCGGGCGCCGCCGAGCACGAGCACGATCATCCCGGCGCACCCAGCCGCACGGCGTCGCGCACGGCTCGCGCCAGGCGGGAGCCCCAGCGCGACCGCGGGCCGCCGAACGCCTCCGCGCGTCCGTCGGCCGGCGTCGCGATGCAGACGGCGTCGGTCGCGGTTCCGGTGCCGGCGATGCCGAGCTCGAACAGCGCCTGCGCCTTGGCCTCCGTTGCCGTCGCGATCGCGTTGACGAGGGCGGCGTCCGAGAGGCGCTCGGGCAGCAGCGCGACCACGTTGATCGTGCCCGCCAGCCGGACCGGCACCCGCGACTCGGTGCGGGGTGCGACCGCCGCCCATTCGGGGTCGCCGAGGCCGACGGTGGCGACGACCTCGGCGCCCCCGTCGCCCGTGGTCACGAACGAGCGCACGTCGGCGGCGGTCAGCATGCCGACGCCGTGCCCGGGGAGCCCGAGCGACACGGCGAGCTTGCGCAGGTGATGATCGGGGTCGCGGCGCGCGTAGGACGGCGGCACCTGCGCGTTCAGGATCCAGCGCCGGGTGGCGAGGCCACCACCGTGCGGTGCCGACGCGGCCACCCGCAGCGGGCGGTCGAATCGCCATACCAGCACCGAGAGCTGGCGTCCCGCTTCAGATCGAGACCGAAGCTGGAGTTCCACGACGTCTCCGCGTCTTCCCGAGGATTCTCGGGCAGGCAGGTCTCCTGGCTCCGGATCAGTGCTCGCCCCCGGCCTTCCAGCCCCGGAGGGCCGTGGCCATGCAGTTGGGGGTTCGCTCCCCGGTCACAGTTGCGGGACAGCCCCGGACTCGCACCGGCGTTCCCTGCGCTGCGCCGCTCACAATAGCCACCGCCGTCGTCGTGTGCTCGGGGGCCTAGCCTGCGGCGCGTGGCGCGTGGCGAGTCGATCGTCCTGCTCAACACCGGGCACGGCAAAGGGAAGTCGTCGGCCGCGTTCGGCGTGATGGCGCGCGGCTGGGCGCGGGGGTGGCACGTCGGCGTCGTGCAGTTCGTCAAGGGCGGCAAGTGGAAGACCGGGGAGCGCAAGCTGGCCGACCACCTCGGCGTCGAATGGCACACGCTCGGCGACGGGTTCACGTGGGAGTCGACCGACCTCGACGAGACGGCCGCGAAGGGGCAGCACGCGTGGAAGGTCGCGGCCGGCAAGCTCGCGTCAGGTGACTACGACCTGCTGATCCTCGACGAGCTGACGTACGCGGTGACCTACGGCTGGGTGCCGGTGGACGACGTGGTCGCCGGCATCCGCGACCGCGCCGAGGGGACGAACGTCGTCATGACCGGGCGGGACGCCGCCGGCGAGCTCGTCGAGCTGGCCGACACGGTGACCGAGATGCGCAAGGTCAAGCACGCGTACGACCGGGGGATCAAGGGCAAGAAGGGCATCGAGTACTGATGGGTGCGCTCGGGCCGCGCCTCGTCGTCGCCGGCACGCACTCGGGTGTCGGCAAGACAACCGTCGCGACCGGTCTGATGGCGGCGCTGCGCCGCCGCGGTGATCGGGTCGCGCCGGCGAAGGTGGGCCCCGATTTCATCGACCCCGGCTATCACGCCCTCGCCACGGGCCGGCCCGCCCGCAACCTCGACGCGTGGATCTGCGGCGAGGATCGCATCGCCCCGCTTGCGGCCAAGGCGGCGGATGGCGCCGACATTCTCGTGGTCGAGGGGGTCATGGGCCTGTTCGATGGGGCGGCCGAGCCCGGGAACCCAGCGAGCACGGCGCATGTCGCCCGGCTGCTCGACGCCCCGGTGGTGCTGGTCGTCGACGCGTCGGCGATGAGCGGCTCGGTCGCGGCGCTCGTGCACGGGTACTCGACGTTCGACCCTGCGGTTCGCATCGCCGGAGTGGTGCTCAACCGCGTCGGCAGCCCGGCGCACGAGGCGATGTTGCGCGAGGCGCTGGCGCCGATCGGCATCCCTGTGCTCGGCGTGCTCGGGCGCGCTGATGAGCTCGCGTGGCGCGACCGGCATCTCGGTCTCGTCCCCGTCGTCGAGCAGCGCGACGCGGTCGAGGCCTCGCTCGCACAGCTTGCCGACGCCCTCGATGCGTCGTGCGATCTCGACGCGATCTCGGAGCTCGCACGGTCCGCACCGAGGCGCTGGACTCCTGCCCCGCCGACCGCCCGGCCGACGGCGCACGCGCGCGTGGGCGTCGCGGGCGGGCCTGCCTTCAGCTTCACGTACCCCGACAACCTCGAGCTGCTCGAACAGGCCGGCGCCGAGCTCGTGCCGTTCGACCCCCGCGAGGACCCCGTGCTGCCCGGAGACATCGACGCGCTGTACGCCGGCGGCGGCTTCCCCGAGGTGTTCGTCGAAGAGCTCGCGGCAAACGGCGCCTTGCTCGCCGACGTGCCCGAGCGAATCGCGAACGGCCTGGTGACCTGGGCCGAGTGTGGCGGCTTGCTCTGGCTCAGCCGCTCGCTCGACGGGCACGCGTTGTGCGGCGCGCTCGACGCCGAGGGGAGCATGAGCGACCAACTCACGCTCGGCTACCGGCGCGCGCGCTCGAGTGTCGATACCCCGCTGGTGCCCGCGGGCACCGAGCTGCGCGGCCACGAGTTCCATTACTCGAGCCTCGAGCCTGCGGGCGACGCGCTGGCGATGTCCGGTCGCAACGGCGAGACGCGCGCCGGGTTCGCGTCGCCGCGCCTGCTCGCGAGCTACCTGCACCTGCACCTCGCGGCCGACCCGCACCTCGCCGAGCGCTTCGTCGCCACCGCCGCCGCGTCCGCGAGCTGACACACGTACCTCTCGCCGCGGCGACACCCGCCGGGTATGCTCCACGCGCCGCGGTGTACGGGAAGCCGGTGCGAGTCCGGCGCGGTCCCGCCACTGTGACCGGGGAGCGACCCCTCGAAGCGCCACCGGAGACTCCGGGAAGGCGAGGGCGAGCGAGGATCCGGGAGCCAGGAGACCGGCTGCGGCGACGGGAGAAGCGTCCCACGGAGATGGGATGGCACCGGCGTTGGTCGGGGTGGGGGTCGGACCCGGCGATCCCGAGCACGTCACGCTGGAGGCGCTGCGCGCGCTGCGCGAGGCCGATCGCGTGTTCGCGCCGTCGCTGGCGCTCGACGTCGTCGGACGCGCCGAGTCGATCGTGCGCGAGGCCGCGCCCGACGTGCAGGTCGAGCGGCTGGTCATCGAGATGCGCCGCGACCGCGGCGCGGCCGCGTACGCCGCCGCCGCCCGCCAGATCGCCGGCGCGCTCGACGGCGGCGAGCGGGTCGCGTTCGCGACGCTCGGTGATCCCAACATCTACAGCACGTTCTCGTCGCTGGCGCGCGAGGTGCGCGCGCTGTGCCCGGCAACGTCGATCGAGACCGTCGCCGGGATCATGGCGTTCCAGGCGCTCGCCTCCCATGCCGGGTTCGTCGTGCTCGAAGGAACCGAGACGCTCTCCCTGATCACCGCGCTCGACGGCCCCGACGCGCTCGACGCCGCGCTCACCGACCGGGCCCGCGCCGTCGCCGTGTACAAGGGCGGGCGGCACCTCCCGGCCATCGCCAAGCGCCTCGCGGCCGCGGGCCGGCTCGAGGGCGCCGTGGCCGGCGAGCTGCTCGGCTTGCACGGCGAGCGCGCCGGCCCGCTCGACGAGCTCGCCGACGCGCCCGCCAGCTATCTCGCCACCGTGCTCGTCCCACCGGCGGGCCGGCCGTGATCTCGTTCGTCGGCGCCGGCCCGGGAGCCGCCGATCTCATCACCCTGCGCGGCCGCGATCGCCTCGCCGCCGCGGACGTGGTCGTGTGGGCGTCGTCCCTCGTGCCCGAGGCGCTCCTCGACCACGCGCCGCCGACCGCCGAGATCCACGACTCCGCCGGCATGACGCTCGAGGACGTGCTCGCGGTCTACGCAGGGCGTCCCGACGCCCGCATGGTGCGCCTGCACTCGGGCGATCCCGTCATCTACGGCGCGATCCAGGAACAGGTCGACTGGTGTGTCGCGCACGAGCGCGACTTCGAGATCGTGCCCGGCGTGAGCTCGCTGGGCACGGCCGCCGCGGCCCTGGGACGCGAGCTGACGATCCCGACGGTGGCGCAGAGCGTCGTGCTCACGCGACTCGGCGGCCGCACGGCGGCTTCGATGCCCGAGCGCGAGTCGGTCGCTGCCTTCGCCGCTCACGGCACGACGATGGCCGTTTTCCTCTCGGCGGCGCGCCCGGTCGAGCTGCAACGGGAGCTGCTCGCCGCCGGGAGCGGCTACTCGCCCGAGACGCCCGCCGCGGCCGTCGTGCGCGCGTCCTGGCCC
>JBKPDN010000110.1:0-5908 GCA_046727875.1 Actinomycetota bacterium
CGCCACGGCTACTCCTACGGCGTCCGCTTCTAGCGTCCAGACCGAAGACCGGGCGTGAGCCTGTTCTCGACCCGTCCGGAGCCGGTTGCACCGGGCCCCGACCAGGAATCGGTCTGGGACTATCCGCGCCCGCCGCGACTCGAGCCAGTCAGCGCCCGGCTCGTCGTCATGCTCGCCGGTGACACGATCGCCGAGACGACGCGCGGCTACCGCGTCCTCGAGACCAGCCACCCGCCGAACTACTACTTCCCGCTCGACGACATCGCGCCGGGAGCGCTCGAGCGCACCGAGGGCCGGTCCTTCTGCGAGTTCAAGGGCCGCGCGCACTACTACACGGTGCGTCGCGGTGAACGGGTGGAGCCCGACGGCGCGTGGGGCTACGACGCGCCGAGCGCGGCTTACACACCACTCGCGGGGCACGTCGCGTTCTACGCCGGGCGCATGGACGCCTGCTTCGTCGCCGGCGAGCGCGTGACCGCGCAGCCGGGCGGCTTCTACGGCGGCTGGATCACGTCGGCGGTCGTCGGCCCGTTCAAAGGAGGCCCCGGCAGCCGCGGCTGGTAACGCGAACGCGAACCCGCGCTCGCGCCGGTAGCGTGCGGCGCGGCGATGGCGGCTTTTGCCGACCGTCGCTGCGGGAGCCGGAGCTCGCGACGGCGACAGGAGAAGTCCGTGCAGATCGCGATCTTGCTGTTCGACCGGCTGACTGCGCTCGACGCGGTCGGGCCGTACGAGGTGCTGCGGGGACTCCCGGGTGCGGGCGTGACCTTCGTCGCCGCCGACCCCGGGCCGAAGCCGACCGATCACGGCGCGCTGGCGCTGGTTGCCGACCACGCGCTGCACGCGGCGCCCGAGCCCGACATCGTCGTCGTGCCCGGCGGGCCGGGTGAGCTCGACGCCCGCGCCGATCAGCGGGTCCTCGACTGGCTGCGCAGCGCCCACAAGAGCTCGCAGTGGACGACGTCGGTATGCACGGGGTCGCTGCTGCTCGGCGCCGCGGGCCTGTTGCAGGGCAAGCGTGCCACGACCCACTGGACGGCGCTCGAATCGCTGCGCGAGTTCGGCGCCGAGCCGGTCGGCGACGAGCGGGTCGTCTTCGACGGCAAGGTCGTCACGGCGGCCGGCGTGTCGTCGGGAATCGACATGGCGCTCATGCTCGCGTCGCGCATCGCCGGCGACGAAGTCGCGCAGGCTATTCAGCTCGCGATCGAGTACGACCCGCAGCCTCCGCACGACGCCGGTCACACGACCAAGGCACCGGCCGAGATCGTCGAGCGGCTCCGCAACAGCAGCCGCTTCGCGCCGACCTGACCCGCGCTACGCGGCGCGGAACCGCAGCTACTTGACGAGCCGCGACATGCGGCGGTCAGCGAGGGGCTTCCCGTCGGTCTGACACGCGGGGCAGTACGTGACCTCGTACGACTCGTAGGACACGCGGCGCAGCGTGTCGCCACAGCGCGGGCAGGGTGTCCCGTAGCGGGCGTGTACCAGGAACTTGTCACCGAGCTTCGGCTCGGACAGGCCGCCGGTGCGCTGCCGTTCGCGCTCGAGGGCATCGGTGAGCGTGGCGCGAATCTCGTCGAGCAGTCGCTGGCGGGCGTCCGGCGCCAGCGAGGCGAGGGTCGCATACGGCGACAGGCGCGCCCGCCACAGCGCGTCGTCTGTGTGGCCGCGGCCGATGCCGGCAACCGTCCGCTGGTCGCGCAGCAGCGTGTGCACGCGGCGGCGGTCGTCGCCGTGCAGGATCAGCCGGGCGAACTCGTCGGAGTCCGGCTCGGGACCGAGGCCCTCGACGGGGCCGACGTCGCCCTCGCCGACGACCCACCACCCCGCCTTCCGCTCGGTGCCGTACTCGCGCACGAGCAGGGCGACGTCGTTGTCGAAGCGCAGCCGCACGACCCCGCCTTTGCCACCACGCGTCGTCTTCGGCGGCTCCTCCACGTCGAGGCGACCGGCCTGCGAGAGATGGATGAAGACGCGCGGGCCCCCGAAGTCGAGGATCAGGTACTTGCCCCGCCGGCCGGTGCGCTCGTGGGTGCGGCCGACAAGCGACTCCGGCGGCGGGTCGAACGTCTTGAGTCCCGAGAATCCGATGGGCTCGAAGCCGGCGAGGGCGGCGCCGCCGACACGCTCCTCGAGCCGCTCGGCCAGCGCCTGCATCTGGGGAAGCTCAGGCACGGGATCACGGTACCGGCCGGCGTGCGCCGGTTCACCGGCTGACGCCTACCCCGACTTCTTCGCTCCGGCGCTCCCGGCGTACGTCGACGCGCCCTTCGTCCACGACGGGCCGTTGCCCCAATCGCGCCTCGTGCGCTTCTTCGGGGCGTCGGGGTCGTGCTCGGCGCACGCGTCCTCGTACTCCTTCATCGTGCGCTGGCCCTCGACGAGGGACCAGAAGTCCTCCTCGAGCGAGAACTTTCCGTCGCCGGCGTACTGGAGCACCGTCATGCCGGGGAAGTCGATGGGCGGACCGTTAGGGTCGGGGTTGTCGCGTCGGTTCTGCATGTAGACGACGATGCGTCCGCTCGGCTCGCACATGTGCCACTCGTACGCCGTGTACATCTCTCCGAACTCGGCCATGATCGGCTTGATCCAGGCCCGCACTTCCTCACGACCGTGCTTGGAACCCAGGACGTGCTCGATGTATTCGACGTCCTCGGTGAACAGGTCCGACCACGCGTCCCAGTCCTCGCCGACGGCGCCGTTCGCCCAGTAGCTGCGGAACGCGCGTTCGACTTCGTCGATGTCGTAGGTGGCCATGGATCCTCCCGTTCGGCGCTCCTTGATCACCGTCGCAAGCTCCCGCTCTGCGGCGCCCGGAGCGTACTGCGAGGTCGTCAGGATGCGTCCGAGCCGCCGCGGCGACGGCGGGGCCGCTCCTGCATGCGGCGGAGGATCGTCTGCCGGCGCGCTTGCAGGTCCCGGAACGTGAGGTGCTCGACCTCGGACGGGAGCCCGAAGCCGGCTTTCACCGCGTCGAGGTCGACGCCGGTCCGGGTCGGGTCGACGCCGATCTCGCGCATGATCCGCTCCCCGTGGTGCTGCGCGAAGTAGAAGTACACGTTCGTGATCTCGGCCAGGATGTCGAGGTCCGGCGCCAGCGTCGCCGTCGCGCTGTTCAGGAACATGAGGTTCTTCACGAACAGCATGAGCTCCTTTGGGATGCGGGCGCCGTACCCGAGCAGACGCTGGGTGATGTCGCTGAGCTCGCCGATCAGCTCCTCGGCCGACATCTTCGTCGGGTCCTTCACGGGCTGGTCGAGGCGAAGGTCGCGGATGACGGCGTCGAGGTCGGTGTCGGGCGGGAACGCGCCGAGGTCGCGTAGCGCCGCGAGCTGGCCTCGTACGTCGCCGCCCGTGCCGGTCACCAGGAGCCGCAGGAACGCCAGGCGCTTGGGGTCGTCAAGACGCCCGGTGATGCCGAAGTCGAGCAGCGCGGTGCGGCCGTCGCGCTGCACGAACAGGTTGCCGCCGTGCAGGTCGCCGTGGAAGACGCCATACAGCATCGCCCCCTCGAGGAACGCGATCAGCCCGGCGCGGAGCAGAGCGTCGGTGTCGATGCCGGCTTCGTGCATCGACTCGACGTCGTCGAAGGCGAAGCCGCGGAGCCGTTCCATCACCAGCACCCGGCGGGTGATGAGCGTGGGGTGGGGGCGGGGGACGACGATCGTGCGCTGGTCGGTCAGGGCCAGCATGTGCGCGATGTCGAGCATGTTCTCGGCCTCGAGCCGGAAGTCGAGCTCCTCCACGACGGTCTCGGTGAACAGCTCGACCAGCGCCGGCGGGTTGGCGAGCGCCGCCACCGGGATGCGACCGACCATCTTGGGCGCCAGCCAGGCCATGGCGGCGACGTCCGCGTGGACGAGCGCCGCGACCAGTGGCCGCTGCACCTTGACGACGACCTCCTCGCCGGTGCGCAGCCGGGCCGCGTGCACCTGCGCGATCGAGGCCGCGGCCAGCGGCTCCTCGGCGAACTCCGAGAACAGGGTCCCGAGCGGAGCACCGAGATCGTCCTCGACGACCTTCCGCACGTCGGCGAAGCGCTCCGGCGGCACCTGGTCCCGCAGCTTGCGGAACTCGTCGACCACCTCCTGGGGGAAGAGGCCCTCGCCGCCCGAGAGGATCTGGCCCAGCTTCACGTAGCTCGAACCGAGCTGTTCGAATGCCCGCCGCAGCCGGTGTGACAGGCCAGCGCGCGACTGCGGCCGGCCCCGCTCCCGGACGTACCAGAGGCCAACTGCCGGCCCGACCTTGGCCAGCACCCGTACCAGGCGGCCCATCGGCGGCAGCCGGCCCGGCTTCAGCAGGCGCGGGACCGACGCCCGCGTGCGGGCTCGTTCGACGTCGAGGCCCCGCCGCCACGGCAGCCGGTCGAGCTCGACGACCCACGGGGCGCGCTCGCTGAATGCACCAAAGGCGAGATCGGGCGGTGGCGAGGCGATGGGACCGTCGATGTGACGAAGGTAGACGCGAGACGTCCCCGGCCCGTGCTCGGGCCGGGGACGCTCCGCTGGTTCAGGTGATGCAGCGAGTGCTCAGGGGCGGGTCACCCTCCCCACGCGCTCTGAGGCAGACGCGAGGCACACGCGGCTTGCGTGCTCGGACTGGACCCTTGCTGCGCGCCGAGGTCGGAACACGATGACGACCAGGTGCCCGGCATGATTTGGTAACAGCCGTACGCACCCGACGCGTTCTGGGCGCTCGGGTTACCGCCTGACTCGCGGCCGATATACGCGTCGGCGCCGTTGGTTGCGCCGCCACACGCGCCGCCAACATTGCCGCCGCCGCCACCCGTACGACCGGTGCGGGCGGGAGCCTGGCTCCGTTGACTCTGTTGTGCTTCGGCGTCCGCCACGGCCTGGAGGAACAGCTCCATCTGCCGTGCCTGGGCGCCTGCAATCCAGCGTTGCTCCGCCGCAGCCTGGCTGGCGGCGACGAGGGCGCTGTCTGCGGGGAAGTGAGATGCGGCGGCCGGCCGCTCCTGACTGAGCTCATCCAGCCGGCCTTGCGTGCCGGACGAGGCCCGGTACCCCGCTGCCCCCGCGATCGCCGCCGCAATGACGGCGGGCACGAGGACCGCCTTCATGGGGATTCGCATGTACTACCTCCGTTCGGGAACGACCCGGGCACGAACCGCGCGCGGGATCACCATCGGGAGTGTGGGAACGGAAGCCCCGAACGGGCAGCAAGGCCGCGATACTGGAGCTTCCGGGCTAGAAGCCTAGTTGCTCGCGGGGTGCAAGTAGCGACACGGGGCCGTCGATCCCGCAGAATTCCAACGGTGTGACTTCCGGCTCAGGGCGCGGTGACTGCCGCGAAACGTCGGAAATCGGACAGGTTCGGGGCGCCGAATCAGGTCGGGCGGGCCCGGTCCTCGACCCAGGAACCGGGGGCGGCGCCGTCGGTGCGGACCCGGCGGTGGGCGAACCGCCAGCGCTCGCCGGGGCCGCGCACGAGCTCGTCCCGGTAGCGGCCCCAGTGGTCCACGCCGCGGTCGGTCACCGCGAGGAAGTAGCAGCGGGCTCGGGCCCGGTCGGGGCCGTCCAGCTCGATGAGGACGTTGCTGACGTGGTGCCGGATCCGGGGGGCCCCGGTCCCGGCGGCGAGGTCATGACCCGTCCCGGTGACGAAGTCCCGGATGGCGCCTCGACCACGGTGGGGCGGCTCCCCCTCGACTTCGAGGACCCCGTCGTCGGCGAAGAGCTCGACCAGGTCGTCGAAGCGACCACCGTCGACGCAGTGGGCGTAGCGGGTGATCGTGTCGCGGATCTGCTCGCGAGTCGCGAGCTCCGATGTTTCCATCGGTCTCAGCCTCGCGCTCCGGCACGGGACCTTGCGGGACGACGTAGGTAGGACGTAGGTAGGTTGACGGCCGTGCGGTTGGGGGTCTCGCTCCGGACGGCGTTCC
>JBKPDN010000111.1:0-3127 GCA_046727875.1 Actinomycetota bacterium
GTGGCGATGATCGGGATCGGTGTCGGGATCGACTACGCGCTGCTCATCATCACCCGCTACCGCCAGGCACTCCGCGACGGCCATCAGCCCGAGAGCGCCGTGGCGCTCGCCGCCGACACCGCCGGCCGCTCAGTGGTCTTCGCCGGCACGACAGTCGTGATAGCGGTGCTCGGCATGCTGCTGATCAACGTGCCCGCGGTGCGGGGCCTCGCGGTCGGCATCGCGCTCGGCGTCCTGATGACAATGCTCGCAGCCGTGACCTTGCTCCCCGCGGTCCTCGGCTTTGTCGGGCGCAACATCGACAAGCTCGGTCTCCCGCACAAGAAGCGCGCCGAAGGCGAGGTTCGGGAGTCGTTCTGGTACCGGTGGAGCCGGGTCCTGCAGCGGCGTCCGTGGCCGCCCGCGATCACCGGCGTGGTCATCCTCCTGGTACTGGCGGCGCCTGTCGTCTCGATGCGGCTCGCGTTCGCCGACGCCGGCAACCGGCCGACCTCCGACACGACGCGACGTGCCTACGACCTGCTGGTCGACGGCTTCGGGCCCGGCTTCAACGGTCCGATGATCCTGGCCGCAGACACGCCGGGCGGCCAGCGCGACCTGGCGACGCTCGATCGGCTCTCGGGACAGCTCAACCGGACGCCGGGCGTGGCGTTCGCGACGCAGCCCCGGCCGAACGACGCCGGGAACGCCGCGATCCTCCAGGTGTTCCCGAAGACCTCGCCGCAAAGCGAGGAGACCGCCAAGCTCGTCGATCGCCTGCGCGACGACGTCATCCCACCGGTGACGAGCGGGACGGATGTCGACGTGAAGGTCGGGGGCATCACCGCCGGTGCGACCGACTACTCGAACTACACCGCGGAACGCCTTCCGGTGTTCATCGGGCTCGTGCTCCTGTTGTCGTTCCTTCTTCTGATGGTGGTGTTCCGCAGCGTTCTCGTACCGCTGAAGGCGGTGATCATGAACCTGCTGTCGATCGGCGCGGCGTACGGCGTGATCGTCACGGTGTTCCAGTGGGGCTGGCTGAAGGACCTCATCGGCGTGGCGAAGGCCGGGCCCGTCGAGGCGTGGGCCCCGATGATGCTGTTCGCGATCGTGTTCGGTCTCTCGATGGACTACGAGGTGTTCCTGCTCTCTCGTATGCGCGAGGAGTACGACCGCACCGGGAACAACGCGACCGCGGTAGCGGACGGTCTTGCCGCGACGGCGCGGGTCATTACCGCGGCTGCGCTGATCATGATCTTCGTGTTCAGTGCCTTCGTGCTCGGCGACGACCGTGCGATCAAGCTCTTCGGTTTCGGTCTCGCGGTCGCCGTGTTCCTCGACGCGACGATCGTCCGGCTGATCCTCGTGCCGGCGACGATGGAGCTGCTCGGCGACTGGAACTGGTGGATCCCGAAGTGGCTCGACCGCATCCTGCCCACGCTGCACGTCGAGCCCGCCGAGGACCTCGACGCCGAGCTGCGGCAGCTCGAGGAGGAGAACGAGACGGTGGGCGCGCGGTAAGCCACACGCGTTTTGGCGTCGCTGATGTTCACTATGCGGATGTCAGCGACGCCAAAACCGCAGGATCCTCATTGGTTCCGGCCGCTTGCCCGCTTCGTCGGGCCGGCTTACCTCCGAAACGCGTTCACGAAGGGGACGGAGCAGGAGGTCGGGTTCCTCGTCGAGATTCTCGGGCTCGAGGCCGGGGAGCGGGTGCTGGACGTCGGGTGCGGGCCGGGCCGGCACGCGCTCGAACTCGCACGTCGCGGCATCGATGTCATCGGCGTCGACCTGTCGGAGGACTTCGTCGCGCTCGCCTGTGACGCCGCCACGGCCGAAGGCCTGCCGGCGCGCTTCAACGTCGCGGACGTCCGCGACCTCGCCTACGACGCCGAGTTCGACGCCGCGATCTGCCTCTGCCAGGGCGGTTTCGGGCTCCTCGGCGGCCGCGACGAGCCGAGAGCGATGGAGCGGATCGTGGCGGCGCTGCGTCCCGCTGGACGGCTCGCCCTGACCGCCTTCTCGGCTGCGTTCGCCACCCGCTTCCTCGAGGAGGGCGAGACCTTCGACCCGGCCACCGGGGTGCTCCACGAGCGCGCGACCGTGCGCAACGAGGACGGCGTTGAGCAGGACTTCGACCTGTGGACGACGTGCTTCACCGCGCGCGAGCTCGAGCTCCTGGCCGATCGCGCCGGCCTCGACGTCGACGGCGTGCACGGCGTCGCGCCCGGTCGGTACGGGACCGCGCCGCCGACCCTCGACGACCCCGAACTGCTCCTCCTCGGTCGGCGTCGGCGCTGAACCTGGGTTACGCTATTGAGCGGTCTTTCGAGACCGGTTTCCCGCGCTCGCGTCGTCACCCAGGTGCGCCGGCAGGCAGGGGAGCGAACACTGTTTCCAAGGAGCAGCAACGTTGTCCGAGCAAGAGGCGACGGGAGCGACCGACAACGCTCCCGGCCCCGAGTCGAGTCAGAACGAGTCGGCCACGCCGGCTCCGCAGTCCCCGGGCGCCGACGGCGCCGTCGCTACCGCGGTCGCAACTGACGACGGTCCGGTCGTCCTCGACGACCTCGGATCGCAGTCGTTCTCCGATGCCGTCGATGCCACGATCGTCGAGTTCGACGACGGCGACATCGTCTCGGGCAAGGTCGTCAAGATCGACAGCGACGAGGTCCTGCTCGACATCGGTTACAAGTCCGAAGGCGTCATCCCCTCGCGGGAGCTCTCGATCCGCAACGACATCGACCCCAACGAGGTCGTGCACCTCGGTGAGGATCTCGAGGCGCTGGTCCTCCAGAAAGAGGACAAAGACGGCCGCCTGATCCTGTCGAAGAAGCGGGCGCAGTACGAGCGCGCCTGGGGCACCATCGAGGCCGTCAAGGAGAAGGACGGCATCGTCTCCGGCCCCGTCATCGAGGTCGTCAAGGGCGGCCTGATCCTCGACATCGGCCTCCGGGGTTTCCTGCCCGCATCGCTCGTCGACCTACGTCGTGTGCGCGACCTGCACCCGTTCGTGGGCCGGAACCTCGACGCCAAGATCATCGAGCTCGACAAGAACCGCAACAACGTCGTGCTCTCGCGGCGCGCGTACCTCGAGGAGACGCAGCGCGAGCAGCGCGACGAGTTCCTCGCCAACCTCAAGCCG
>JBKPDN010000112.1:0-4652 GCA_046727875.1 Actinomycetota bacterium
CACCTGGAACGGCGCGTACCACTCGCGGTCCCAATGCGTATGCGGGACGATGGCCACTGTCTTGGGTTCGTGCTGGCTCGCGGAAACGCCTTCCGGGTCCAACGCCTCGACCACCTCGTTCTCGGCCAGTCCTGTTGGTGCGGTCACACGAGCGTAGGTGGCGAGAGGCGACCCCACCGCGGCGACGAGAGCGTATGGACCACGCGCCGGGTGACGCCGGCTGCGGTCACGTTCTAGCCTGTCCCGGTTCGCAGCCAGTCGACCCACCCCTGGAGGCACGGCTCCGTCTCGTGATGTTCGGCGTCCCACGAGTTCCGTGGCGTGAGGCAAACGATCACCCTCACGACGCGAAGGGGCACATTGTCATCGACGCGCGCATCGCCGAGGAATGGCGCGCGGGACTCGCATTGTGAAGCGGCGAACGCCCGTCAACGTCCAACGCTTTGCAATCGCAGTCATGGTGGTCTCGGCCGTGCTGGTCTGGGTACTGCGCGACGGTGAGGGAGCCGTCGCCGCGGGCCGGGCGGCCTGCTTCGGTGTGTTCGCGATTGCATCGTGGACGCTGCTCGTGGCCGTCCTCGTGGACTTCGACCGGTGGGTCGACACTGTGCCGCCCGTGCCGAAACGGGCAGTCCGAAGGTTGGTTACTCGCACCGCGAGGAGAGTCGGTCGCGTGCTGGCGTGGGCGCTCGCGATCTACGGCGCCGGTATGACGTGGTTGTGGTCGAGGGCAGGTCGGGCGCTCGGGTGGGTGCTCGGTCGGTCGGGCGCGGGCCTCGCGTGGCTGTGGGTGATGGTCGTGCGTGTCGGCGGCGACGTGTTGGTCGGGTACCGCGCCGCGCTGGGCTGGCTGTGGTCGATGGCCGGTGGGGCGCTCGGGTGGGTGCTCGGTCGGTCGGGCGCGGGCCTGGCGCGGCTGTGGTCGTCGATCGGGCGCGTGATCGCGTGGGTGTTCGTCCTTGTCGGCCTCGTGCTCACGCGGCTGCGGTGGGCGGCCGTCGGCCGTCGCGACGATGCGATGATGAAGCCGCTCAGGCGTTGGTTCGGTGCCGCGGGCGAGTCAGTGTTCGGGATCCCACCGGACGACGCCTCCGTCGATGCGGTCGGCCGCCGCAGCTCACCGCCGCCTCCGTCTGCTCAGCAGCCGAGCGCCCAGCCGCCCCAGATCCGCCCCGACGGTGACACCCTTGCCGCTCGGAAGGCAACGCGTCGCGCTCCGGCATCTGCATCCGCGGGCGCGTCGAGACGTCGAAAGCAGGGGCGACAGGCGGTCCGCTCGCTGCGGCTCTCGGACCGGGACGAGCGCTTTCTCGCGACACTGAGTCGGTTTCGGTCATCAATGGACGACTCGAAAGATCGCCCGGTGGACCGTCGACCACCCGGCGGCAAGAACCCGGGGACCTGAGACCGGGTCCCTGCGTTCCCGTTCCTGAGCGCGCTGTCAGCTTGCCGTCAGAGGTGCGTTTCGGTTCGTTCACGAATCGGCACCGATCGCGAAACGCGTCCCGCTTACGTTCCCCGTACCTCGCGCAGAGGGGCTGGTCACCACGCGAGGGGGGAGGGCAACGGCGCCCCTTCACGGCACGGCCCGGCGGCGGCTTTCGCCCGGGCCCTACGACAAGCAGGAGGACGATGTGAAACGGAAGTGGTTGGGCAGGGGCACGGTCCTGTTGGCCCTGGTCCTGCTCATAGTCGGTGCGACAGCGGGTGCGGCGTTCGCGGCCGGGCCGAAGCCCGTGTATGACGGTTCGCTGATCCCGGCGCCAAGCGACGTCGGCGTCAGCCTGAACCTGCTCTGGGTCATCGTGGCCGCGGTCCTCGTCATATTCATGCAGGCCGGCTTCGCGATGGTCGAGACCGGCTTCTGCCGCGCCAAGCACGCGGCCCACGTGGTGTCCACGAACTTCGCCGTCTTCGGCCTGGGCTTCGTCGGCTACTTCGCCGTGGGTTACGCATTCATGTTCGGCGGATACAACGCCAAGGGCGTCATCTCGTTCGGGTACGACACGGGCATTGGCGACGCGCTCATCGGGTCCCACAACTGGACATTCCTGTGGCACGGCGGGTTCTTCCTGACGAACCTCCCGAGCCTCGCGGCGCTCGGACCGATCGCGGCGTTCTTCCTCTACATGGTGGCGTTCATGGACACCACCGCCACGATCCCGACCGGGGCGATGGCGGAGCGCTGGAAGTGGAAGGCGTTCGTCGGCTGGGGCCTCTTCGTTGGCGCGATCTTCTACCCGCTGTTCGGCGCCTGGACGTGGGGCGGCGGCTGGCTGGCGAAGCTCGGCAACAGCCTGCACCTCGGCTTCGGCTACGTGGACTTCGCCGGATCCGGTGTCGTCCACGCCATGGGCGGCATCGCCGGGCTCGCCGGAGCGCTCGTGCTGGGGGCGCGCCTCGGCAAGTACGGGCCGGACGGGAAGCCGCGCGCCTTGGCGGCGCATCACATCCCGCTCGCGATGCTGGGCACGTTCATCCTGCTGGTGGGCTGGTTCGGGTTCAACGCGGGCTCGACGCTCGCCGCGACCGACGTTCGCTTCGCGGTGATCGCGACGAACACCGCGCTGGCAGCAGCGTTCGGTGCGACGATCGCGATGTTCTACGCGATGCGTCGGCTCGGGAAGCCCGACCCCGGCATGATGGCCAACGGCATGCTCGCGGGCCTGGTGGCGATCACCGCGCCGTGCGCGTTCGTGCAGCCCTGGGCCGCGGCCACGATCGGGTCGATCGCGGGCGTCATCGTGATCGAGTCGATCCTCTTCCTCGAGCGCAAGGGCGTCGACGACCCGGTGGGCGCGATCTCGGTCCACGGCACATGCGGCATCTGGGGCGTGCTGTCCGTCGGGCTGTTCGCCAGCGGCCAGTACGGCGCGGCCTGGAACGGCACGAGCCAGGGCGCGGCGGCGAAGGCCGCCGGCGTGAGCGGGATCTTCTACGGCCTCGACCCCGGGCTCGGCCAGCTCGGCGCGCAGGCCGTGGGATCCCTCGTGATCATCTTCGTGATGGGCGGCATTGCGTACCTGTTCTTCAAGATCCAGAACGCGTTCATGAAGGGCGGGATCCGCGTCTCGGAAGAGGTCGAGCTCCAAGGCGTGGACCGGCCCGAAATGGGCGTGCTCGCCTACGGCGACATCACGACCAGCGAGCTCGTCTTGGCCGGGGAGGACCCGGCGGAGGACAAAGTGCTCGCGAGCACCACGTCACCCGACCCGACCATCGGTCGGTAAGCAAGACCGCTCCGCGGCGGCTGCGGGAGTGGCCGGCGGGCGACGATGCCCGCCGGCCACTTCGCGCGCGCGGACATGTGCATCGGCATAACGTTGTGGTGTGGGTCCGCCACGGTACGTCGGGTCGAGCACGTTCCTGCGTTTGTGGCCGCCGGGAATGATCGCGTTCGCGTTGGTCGTGCTGGTGCAACCGGGCCGGGCGGGCGCGTTCTACGCGCTGGTGTTCGCGGTCTGTGCCTGGATCTGGGCGAGGTCGCTCCCGTGGCGTTTCGCGGTACTGGACGACGGCATCGCCTTGTGGTTCCCGTTCGGCCGGCGGCTGTTTCTGCCCAAGGACGCCGTGACCGTGCGCGTCAACACCGGGAGCAGCGTCGCGTATCCCGAGGTCTTCCGCCGCTACGGCTACCCACTCACCGACGGGATCCTCGAGCGTCGGCACAAGCTGCTGCGCGCCGTGCTCGTCGAGCACGGCTTCCGCCTCGCCTGACGGTCAGCCGTGCGCCCACCGCCTGGCCATGGGGCTGGGCTCGATGTTGTAGCCGACGTGCTCGAACCACCCCGCGTCGTAGGCCTGACCGAACGCGTCGTCCGGGGGCGGTGTCTCGGGCACGGGGATGTGGATGGCGAGGCCCCCGCCGCCGGTCTGCTCTGTGCACGGCGGCGACGGATCGGTGAGCACGACGTCGAGGTTGATCCCGACGCGGCGGTCGACGCGGTCGGAGGCGAGGCTGGCACCGATGTTGTTGGCGTGCTGGTCGCGAGCGGTCAGGAACCAACTCTGGCCCGGCTTACCCGGCCCGCGTGCCGGCGCGCCGAGGAATCGCCACTCGAGGAACCGCAGCACCGACGTGTGGTCGTACAACGTGTGGTCGACATACCCGCGGCGTGCGTACGGCGACGCGACGACGGCGGGGACTCGGAACCCTGCCTGCCCGAAGTTCTGGAGGTCGTCCGCGCTGGCGCGGTTGTCGGGCAGGACCGGCGGCTTGACGTGGTCGTAGAAGCCGCCCCACTCGTCGTACATCATCACGAACGCGCCGCGCTTCCAGTGCTTCGACCGGGCGAAGGCGGCGAACACATCGCGGAGGAAACGCTGACCCGCCCGGATGTCACCGTGAGGGTGATCATCGGTGCGGTTGTCGCTCAGAAACGCGGGGTCGACGAACACGACGTGCGGCAGCTTGCCCGCCTGGGCCAGCGCGAAGTAGTCGGCGATCGGGTGGGTATAGGCGCCGAGCCGATCGCCCCAGAGCGCGAGGACCGGCAGGTCGGTGTTGTAGTAGCCGGCCGACACGCCGGCACGCCCGAGTCGGTCCCAGATCGTCTCCCAGTCGTACCCGCCGGTCGCGAACGGCAGAGCATTGGTCATGTACGTCCCCGACTGACCCGAATGCAGGTACGCACGATTCGGGTAGGTCGGCC
>JBKPDN010000113.1:0-7828 GCA_046727875.1 Actinomycetota bacterium
AGGCGAGGCGTCGGCAACCCGCGCGGTGTTCTCGGCCATCCACGAGGGCAACCCGACCCCCGACCTGCTCGCGCTGAAGTACCTCGAGGCGCTGCGGGTTGTGGCCAACGGGCAGGCCACGAAGATCTTCCTGCCCACCGAGATGAGCGGCCTGTTCGGCGCCGTCGGCGGACTGGCCGAGATGCTGCGCGAGCCGTCGAGCGACGGGGAGAAGAGCCCCGACACCGAGCCCGCCGAGCCAGGTTGATTTGACGCCCTCGCAAGCTCGGACTTTGCGGCGACGGTCGGCAAAGCCGCCGCCGCGGGCAGCTAGGGCGCGGGGTTACGACCGGCGCTCGGCGACCTCGCGCCACAGGTCGCGCGCGGCGTCGACGACCTCGCGGCCGGGACCGCCCGAGGTCGGTTCCTCGACGGCCACGACCGTCTCGCCGACGAGCGCGGTCGCCGTCGAAGCGGTGCCGTCGCGCACTGCGTCCAGGTCGTAGCCGCCTTCGAGGAAGACGATCACGCGCCCCGGACGCGGCGCGAGCTGCATCGCGCGGGTCGCGAGCGCGGCGTAGTCGCCCGCCGACAGGCCCAGCCCCGTGAGTGGGTCGGCGCGGTGGGCGTCGAAGCCGCACGAGACCAGCACCCAGTCGGGTGCGTGGCGCGCGCTCAGCGGCGCGACCACCTCGTCGAAGGCGCGGAGGTAGACGTCGCCGGTGGTGCCCGCAGGCATCGGGACGTTGCACGTCGCCCCGATCCCATCACCCGACCCCACCTCGTCGAGGCGCCCGGTTCCGGGGTACAACGGCCATTGGTGGAACGACACGTAGGCGACCCGCGCGTCGTCGTAGAACACCTCTTGCGTGCCGTTGCCGTGGTGCGCGTCGTAGTCGAGGACCAGGACGCGCTCGCCGCGATCAGCGAGCGCGGCTGCCGCAATCGCGACGTTGTTGAGCAGGCAGAAGCCCATCGCACCGTCGGGCCGGGCGTGGTGACCCGGTGGCCGCAGCGCAAGGAAGGCGGCGGGGTCGGTGCCGTCCGAGAGTGCCTCGACGGCGGCGAGGCCGGCGCCAGCCGCCCCAACAGCCGCCGCCCACGAGCCCGCCGACATCGCCGTGTCGGGATCGATCCTGCCGCCGCCCCGCTCGGCCAGTGCCTCGAGCCGGGCGACGTGCGCACGCGTGTGCACCCGCGCGATCTCCTCGGGTGTGGCGTCGCGTGCCGGGAGTCGAGCCAGGAGCGAATCGGTGTCTCCGTCGAGGTCGCGCACCGCTTGCGCGAGCCCGGCGTGCGCGGCTTCGAGCCGGGCCGGTCGCTCGGGGTGCCCCCGCCCGGGATCGTGGTCGGCGAAGCGCGGATCGGCGCCGACGAGCAGCACACCTTCTCCTTTGGTCGCTGTCACGGTACCGGTGTCTTTCTCGCTCGTGCGGTGCTCGGCCGCCGCGCGACCCCGCGGTTACGCTCGCGCGTCGCCATGAGGCACCTCGGCACCGCGCTTCCCGTCTCTCGCTTGGATCGATGAGCGTCCACACCCTCCGCTGGCGGGGCGGTTGGGCGCGCATCGCCCCGTGGCGCTCCCACGCCGACGTCGCGCATCTGACGCTCGGCGCCGACGCCCCGCTGACCCAGCCCGTGATCGAGCGCTGCCTCGGGGTCCTGCAGGCCGGCCGGTACAAGGCGGTCGTGACCAGCGCGCTCAGCCCCGCCGACTCGCTCCCGTTCGTCGACGCCGGGTTCGCAGTGCGCGAGCGCCTGCACCTGCTCGCCCACGACCTCGGGCACCTCCCTCGCCCCGCGGGGTCGACCCGGCGCGCCCGCCGCGACGACCGCCCCGAGATCCTCGCGCTCGATGCGAGCGCGTTCGACGGGAACTGGCGGCTCGACCGTGACGGCCTCGTGGAGGCCTTGCGCGCGACGCCGGTCACTCGCTTTCGCGTCACCACGAGCTCGACAACGCCTGTCTCCGGGTACGCAGTGACGGGACGCGCAGGACGGAACGGGTACCTCCAGCGCGTGGCGGTTCACCCGGCCGCGCGCAATCGCGGGTTCGGGCACACGCTCGTGGCCGACGCGCTCTGGTGGTTGCGGCGGCGGGCCACCGAGCGCGTGCTCGTAAACACGCAGCTCGACAACGAGCCGGCGCTCGCGCTGTACGAGTCGTGCGGCTTCCGGCGCTTGCCCGTCGGCCTGTGCGTGCTCGGGCGGACGCTGTGACACGGGCGACGCGCGCGACGCTGGGTGTGCTCGCGGTCGGCGCTGCGCTCATGCTCACGGCCGCGCCGGTGGCCGCCGAGGTGAACCCACCGCCTACGACCGCGCCCGACACATCCGGCCTCGTGCTCACCGGCCAGCCGGCGTGGGTCACGGTCGGCGGCAACCTCCCGTTGCGACTCCAGGTGGAGGGCCCGGCCGCCGCGACACCCGGCCTCACCGTCAGCGTCACGGCCTACGGGGCGGTGACGTCGCGATCCGGCTACGAGAGCGCGCTGCAAGGCAAGAACCTCGGCTCCGTCCTCGGCCACGTCGAGCTCCCGCTCGACCTCTTCCCCGCCGACGCCGACGGCAGCCGCACGCTCACGGTCGGGCTCCAGCCGGAGGACGGGCCGAGCGACCCGGCGCGCCTGCCGCTGCGGCGGACGGGCGTGTACCCGCTCGACGTGGACCTGCGTCAGCCCGACGGCACCCAGCTGGCCGGGTTCGTGACACCGGTGGTCGCGGTTGCGCCGGGCGCCAACGGCAGCCCGACGATCGGGAAGCGCCTCGACGTCACATGGGTGCTCCCGATGGTCGCGCGCCCCGCCTATCAGCTCGACGGCAAGCCCGACCCCGATGTGGTCTCCCAGCTGCAGCCCGACGGGCGACTCGGCGGCCGCGCGATCGCCATCGCCAACTCGAGCGTCCCGCTCACGTTGGCACCCGGTCCCGAGACGCTCGAGTCGTGGACCCAGCTCGCGCGCGGGGACCCGTCGCTGGCGACATCGCTCGACTCGATGCACGACGCGCTCGGCCGGTCGCAGGTCCTCGCCGGGCCGTACGTCCCCGTCGACGTGCGCTCTCTCGTCGCCGGCGGGCTCAGCACCGAGGTCGGGCTCGAGCTCGTCCAGGGGACCGACAAGCTCGGCGCGCTGCTCGGCACGCGCGTCGACCCGCGGACTGAGATCGCGCATCCCGCCAACGACGCTTCGCTTGCCCGCCTCCGCGATGCGGGTGTCGACCGGGTCATCCTCGACGGAGCCGACCTCGCGCCACGCGACGAGCAGTTCACGCCCGCGCAGCCGTTCGTCGTGCGCACCCAGCAGGGCCAGTTCACGGCTCTCGGATCTGACACGGGCCTCCAGCGGCTCCTCGACGGCAACGATCCGCCGGCGCTTCGGGCGCAGCGCTTCCTCGCCGGGCTGTCCGTCGTCGCGCTCGAGCAGCCGAACACCCAGCGCGGGATCGTGGTCCTGGAACCCGACGACTGGGCCGGCAGCGGCGAGCTGGTCGCGTCCGTGCTCGCCGGGCTGCCGTCCGACCATCCGCTGCTCCAACCCCAGACCATCGACGACCTCTTGAGCTCCGTCCCCCCGGCGACCAACGGGAATGCGCTCGTGGAGCGTCAGCTCACGTCGACACCGGTGCCGCCACCGCCGGTCACCCAGGGAGAGTTCGCCGACGCTCAGGCCGAGCTCGAGTCGTTCAACGCGCTCGTACCTCCGCCGAACTCGCTCGCCGACCCCGGCAACCGCGCCCTGCTCGTGTCGCTGTCGTCGGTGTGGACGGGGACCAGTGGCCGCGCCCGCGGCCGCGGCGAGCTCGGGAAGATCACCCTCGGCGTCAACAACTTCCTCGGTCAGCTGCACGTACCTGCGGGGAACAGCACGATCACGCTGACGGCGCGCAAGGGCGAGATCCCGGTGACGTTCCTCAACGACAGCGACCAGACGTTGCGGGTGCGCGTCAGGCTGCAGAGCGACAAGCTGCTGTTCCCGGACGGCGACGAGCGCGTGATCGACCTCCCACCCCGCAGCACGACCGTCCGCTTCACCGTCGAGACGCGCAGCTCGGGGACGTTCCCGCTCACGCTCAGCGTCACGTCGCCGGACGGCAGCCTGCCCATCCAGCAGACCAAGGTGCAGGTTCGCTCGACGTTCGTCAGCAACGTCGGTCTCTTCCTCACGGTCGGAGCCATCCTGTTCCTCGCCCTGTGGTGGGGTAACGACATCCGCCGGCGCCGGAAGCGGCACGCCGCCCAGGCCGAGGCCGCGCTCGATGCAGCGACCGCGCCTGCGTCCGGTGCCGCGCCCGGTGCCCAGCAGTGAGCGACGCGGTAGGAGCCGCGGGCCAACAGTCCACCCGTCTGCTGCGGTCGAGCGCGGTCGTCGGCGTCGGCACCGCGCTGTCGCGGATCACCGGCTTCCTGCGCGTCGCCGCGATCGCGTACGCGATCGGCGCCAGCGCTCTCGCGGGCACGTACAGCTACGCCAACGAGACGCCCAACATGCTGTACGAGCTCCTGCTCGGCGGCGTGCTCACGGCAACGCTCGTGCCGCAGTTCGTCCGCCACGTCGAGCGCGACGACGACGAAGCCGTCAGCGCGATTATGACCGTCGCGATCGCCGGTCTCGTGGTCGTGTCGGTTGCGGGCGTGCTGCTCGCGCCGTGGATCGTGAAGCTCTTCACGCTGCGCGTCGAGGGAGCCGGCAGAGCCGCGCAGCAAGACGTCGCGACGACCCTCGTGCGGCTTTTCATGCCGCAGATCGTCTTCTACGGCTTCACGGCGCTCGCCACCGCGCTCCTGAACGCGCACCGCCGGTTCGCCGCGGCCGCGTTCGCACCGATGCTCAACAACATCGTCGTCATCTCCATCTTCGTGTCGCTGCCGCGCCTGCTCGACGGACCGATCACGCTGGAGCGCGTGCGCAACGACACGATGCTGCTGCTCGTCCTGGGTGTGGGCACAACGGCCGGGATCGCGGCGGTGGCGATCGCGCTCGGCGCGGTGCTGCGGTGGGCGCGCATCCGCCTGCGCTTCGTGTTCGCCTGGCGGCATCGCGCGGTCATCACGATGGCGCGACTGTCCGGATGGACCATCGGCTACGTGATCGCGAACCAGATTGCACTGTGGATCGTCCTCGTCCTCGCCAACGGCCGGGATGGCGGGCCGTTCGTCTACCTCAGCGCGTACGCGTTCTTCCAGCTCCCGCACGGCCTGCTCGCCGTTTCGCTCATGACCACCATCGCGCCGGAGATGGCGAGCTCTGCAGCGCGGGGCAACCTCGACGCGCTGCGCGAGCGCCTCTCGTTCGGCCTCCGGCTCACCACGTTCGTGATCGTGCCGTGCTCGGCGATCTTCATCTCCCTCGCGCGCCCGATGGTGGTGGCACTGCTCGAGCGAGGAGCCTTCTCGAGTGCCGACGCCGCCGTCGTCGCGCAGACCGTCGCCGGCTTCGCGCTCGGACTGGTGCCGTTCTCCATCTATCTGTTCGCGCTGCGGGCGTTCTATTCCCTACAGGACACGCGCACACCATTCGCCCTGAACTGCGTGGAGAACGCGCTCAACATCGCGCTCGCGTTCCCGCTCTACTACGCGTTCGGGATTCCGGGCCTTGCCCTCGCCTTCGCCGGCGCGTACGGGGGCGCTGCCGTGCTCACGCTCGTCGTGCTGCGCCGGAGGATCGGGAATCTCGACGGGCGCCGCTTCAGCGACACGCTCGTGCGCTCGCTGTTCGCCGGCGTGCTCGTCGCCGTGGTCACGTGGTTGATCGCGCGCGGCCTCGGGTGGTCGGGTCCCTGGGTGGCGCTCGGCACGACCGTCGCCGGCGCCGTGGCCGGGTTCGCGGAGTACTTCGCGGTCACCGCCGCGCTGCACATGCGCGAGCTCGACGACCTCTGGTCGCTGTTCGCGCCCCGCGTCCGCCGGGAGCGGTTGGGTCCGCCGGTGGCCCCGGCAACCACGATCGGCGGTCCGGCGGACAGAGAGGGCCGAACGGTGTAACGATGCTGTCCCGCCGCCGGTCCGAACCGGCGCAGGGACAGGGGGATTTTCATGGCAGTTCGAGTGGTCACCGACAGCGCGTGTGACCTGCCGGACGACCTGATCGAGCGGCTCGGCATCGCGGTCGTCCCGCTCTCGATCCGCTTCGGCAACGAGGAGCTCATCGACCGCAAGGAGCTGAGCACCGACGAGTTCTGGCGGCGCCTCACCGAGTCGGACGTGCTGCCCGAGACGTCGGCCCCGTCGCCCGGTGCGTTCGAGGACACGTTCCGGCGTCTCGCCGGCGATGGCGCCAGCGGCATCGTGTGCATCAACCTCTCGTCCAAGCTGTCGGGCACGATGCAGGCGGCGCAGGTCGCGGCCCGGGCCGTCGAGGGCGAGTTGCGGGTCGTGGTGATCGACTCCCTGCTGGTCTCGATGGGGCTCGGGAACCTGTGCGTCACCGCAGCCGAGCGCGCGGCCGACGGCGACTCGCTCGAGTCGATCGTCGCCAATGTCACCGACCGGCGGAGCCGCTCGAAGCTGTACGGCACGCTCGACACCCTCGAGTTCCTCAAGAAGGGCGGCCGCGTCGGCAACGCCCGCGCCCTGTTGGGGTCGATGCTCGCCATCAAGCCGGTGGTCGAGGTGCGCAACGGAGTGGTCGAGGAGGCCGGGAAGGTCCGCACCCGGTCGAAGGCGCTGCGGCTCCTGGTCGACCGCGTGAAGGAAGGTCCGTTCGAGAACCTGGCGGTTCTCCACGGCAACGCTCCCGACCTCGTCGAGCTGCTGGACCTGCTCGAGCCGCTCGCCCCCCGGGACGAGATCATCGTCGGCCAGATCGGGCCCGTCATCGGCACCCACGCCGGCCCCCGCGTCATCGGCGTGACCTTCCAGACCGCCAGCTAGTGCTGTTCCGCCTTCCGGCTTCGCCGCGCGCCCGAAGCGAGCGCCGCACGGGCACCAACTAGCGTCGAGGGACGTGCCGGAGCCAGCCACGACCGGACGTGTCCTCGGCGGGCGCTACCGCCTCGACCGCGAGTTGGCGCGCGGCGGCATGGCCGCCGTGTGGATCGCGGAAGATCCATTGCTGTCGCGTCGCGTCGCAGTGAAGTTGCTCCATCCCGAGCTCGCTATCGACGAAGGCTTGCGGGTCCGTTTCCGGAACGAGGCGATCGCGGCCGCCAAGCTCACGCACCCCGGGATCGTCGCGACGTACGACACAGGCGACGACAACGGCACCGCGTACATCGTGATGGAGCTGGTCGAGGGCAAGACACTGCGCCGCGTGATCGACGAGCGCGGTCCGCTGCCCGTGCGTCAGGCGGTCGACGTCGCGTCACAGGTCGCCGACGCGCTCGAGCACGCGCACCGGCAAGGACTCGTGCACCGCGACATCAAGCCGGCCAACGTGCTCGTGCAACCGGACGGGCGGGTCAAGGTCACGGACTTCGGCATCGCCAAGGCGGCGGGGGGCGACGACCTCACGCGCACCGGCACCGTCGTCGGCACCGCCCGCTACCTCGCCCCGGAGCAGGTGAACGGCAAACCGGTCGACAGGCGCGCCGACGTGTACGCGCTCGGGCTCATCCTGTACGAGATGTTGACGGGACGGGCGCCCTTCGCCGGCGACACCGACATGGCGACGGCTGTCGCGCGGCTCACGAGCACCCCCGAACCCGTGCGCGCCGCGCGCGCCGACGTGCCGCGCTCGCTCGAGGACGTTGTCGCCCGCAGCCTCGCCCGCGACGCCGAGTACCGGTACCAGTCGGCCCAGGCCTTCAAGGAGGCGCTCGCTCCGGGACGCGACACCGCGCCGACGGGGCCCCTCGCGCCACCGCGCCCGCCGCGGCCGACGGCGTCGACCGGCACCGCACCGGGCGGGCC
>JBKPDN010000114.1:0-11493 GCA_046727875.1 Actinomycetota bacterium
TTCGGTGAGCGGTTCGAGCCGGCGCGCTTCGAGCTCGAGTGGACGAGCGTCGAGCTCGACCGCACACTCGCGGCGTTCGAGGGCGACGAGATCGTCGGCACCGGGCGGCTGTACTCCCTCGATCTGACCATGCCGGGCGGCAGGCTGTTGCCCGTCGCCGGCGTCAGCTGGATCGCAGTCCTGCCTACGCACCGCCGCCGCGGGATTCTCACCGCGATCAAGAGCACGCAACTCGACGACGCCGCCGAACGAGAAGAGCCGCTCGCCATCCTGTACGCGTCGGAGAGCGGGATCTACCGCCGGTTCGGGTACGGCGTGTCGACGAGCTCGATGAGCGTCAGCGTCGAACGTCGCCATTCCGCGTTCCTGAATCCTGTTCCGGACGGGCGCGTCCGCCTCGTCGACGAAGACGAGGCCCGCAAGCTCTTTCCCGAGATCTTCGATCGCGCCCGTCGTGTCCAGCCCGGCGCGGTGCAACGCGTCGAAGCCTGGTGGCCGGACCAATTCTTCTGGCGCGACCACGACGAGAAGGGCACGCGCTACTACTGCGTGTGCGAGTCGCCCGACGGAAGCCTCGACGGTTACGCGGCCTACCGCTTCGAGGCGAGCTGGGACAACGACCCCAACGGGACGGTGCACGTCACCGACCTCGTGACAGTTTCCCCGGCGGCGCGCGTGGTGCTGTGGCGCTACCTGCTCGACGTGGACCTCGTCGAGACGATCACGGCCTGGGTCGTCCCCGTCGACGAGCCGCTGCGTTGGCTGCTCCGCGAGTCGCGTCGCATGAGGGTCACGCGCCTGGGCGACAGCTTGTGGGTCCGCGTGCTGGACACGCCCGCGGCGCTGTCGGCGCGCACGTACGCGACTCCCGGGCGGGTGGTGCTCGAGGTCGTCGACCCGGTCCGGCCCGACGGCGGTGCGGCCGGGCGTGTCGCGCTGGAGGGCGGTCCCGATGGCGCCGACGCCCGACGCACGCGCGACGAACCCGACGTCGTGCTCGATGTCGCGGCGCTCGGCGGGATCCTGCTCGGTGGGGTGCGGCCGTCCACGCTCGCTCGCGGCGGGCTCGTCGAGGAGCGGACGGCGGGCGCGCTGGCCGTGGCCGACGCCATGTTCGCCGTCGAGCCGCTGCCGTTCTCGATGACCGACTTCTGAGGTCGCGAGTAGGCAAGGCAACGGCTCGTTGCGACTGTTCAGCGGCGCGTCAGCCGAATGCAACCGCGACTTCACTCGCGATCGTTACCGTCGATGTAGATGTCCATGTCGACGTCGATGAGCGAAACCAGCGAGGCCGCCGATCCGGGTGACTGGATGCGGCGCCTCGCCGATCACTACGCCCGATTCCGCCAGAGCTATCCCGAGGATCGGCTGCTGATCGTCTTCGACATCGACGGGACGATCCTCGATCTGCGCCACATGGTCCGTCACGTGCTCCTCGACTACGACCGCGAGCACGCCACCGACCTCTTCCACGGCCTGAGCGTCGACGAGGTCGACGTGCACGAGAACCGTGTCGACGAGTTCCTCGCCGGGCGCGCGCTGCCAGCCGAGACGCGTGAGCAGGTTCTGTCCTGGTACCTCGAACGCCGGTGGCAGCCCGAGTCGGTCCTTGCCGCGCACCGTCCCTACCGAGGCGTGCTCGAAGTCATCCGCTGGTTTCAGCTCCAGCCCGAGACGTTCGTCGGACTCAACACGGGCCGCCCCGAGTGGCTGCGCGACGAGACGCTGCGGTCCCTGAACGAGCTCGGGCGCGAGTACCGCGTCGAGTTCCGGTCGGAGCTCATGGTGATGAACGACCGCGGCGGCGAGGGCGATGTCATCGACAGCAAGGTCGCCGGCATCAGAGCCTTCGCCGACGCCGGTTACCGCATCTTCGCCGTCGTCGACAACGAGCCCGCCGTCATCGCCGCGCTCGCCGATGCCGACGAGAGCGGCGAGATCCTCTTCCTCCACGCCCAGACCCTCTCCGAGTCGCGGCGAGTGCCGACGCCGCGCACCGTACGCGGCCGCTCCTACGACCTCACCGCGCTCGTGACCGAAGGCGACCTGCCGTATCACGTGCAGCTCGTCTGGCACGGTGTGAACGACGAGGCGAACGTGCGTCAGTTCCTCGGCTCGCGTGTCCACTGGGCGGAGTGCGACGTGCGCCGCGACCCGCTCGGACGGGTCGTGCTCCGCCACGACTCGTTCGAACGGACGCCCTGGACCCGGACCGAGCCGGTCTTCCTGCTCGAGGACTTCCTGACGCGGCTCCAACAGTACGGCCGGGGCGCGAAGCTCGACCTCAAGGAGGGTCACACCGTCCTCGACGACGTGCTCGCCGTCCTCGAGGAGCACGGCTTCGACGACGCGAACCTGTGGTTCAACGGCCGCATCGAGGCGCTGGGCGAGGACGGCGTGCGCCGTCTGGCCACAGCCCACCCCGAGGCGATCGTCCAGTGCCCGGTCGACTTCCTCGCGCCGCTGGTGCTGGCAGCGCCCGCGCGCGCCTGGGACACGATCTCGCTGTTCACCGGCTGGGGCGTCAACCGGTTCTCGGTGAGCTGGGCGGGGGAGCACGCCCGCCCCCTCCTCGAGTGCCTCGAGGACTTCGGGTGCGAGGTGAACCTCTACGCCGTCCCCGACCTCGAGGCCTTCCTGCGCGCCGCGTTGCTGCTCCCGACGTCGATCACGACCGACTTCAACTTCCCGGCCTGGCACTACTTCGGCCGCGGCGCCGGCGAGGAGCACCGCTACCACCGGTACACGGTGGACGCGTTCGTCCCCCCGACGACCGACGTCGCCTGATCAGCGCGGCTAGCCCCAGCCGGAGCTTGCGCCCTTCACCATGCCGAAGGGGCCGGTGGGCCAGCGGAAGCAGTCCATCATCAGCTGGTCCACGTCGTCGGCGGAGGCGATGCCCTCGGCCACCACCTTCTGCGCCTCGGCGATCATGGCGAAGTAGACCCGGTTGGTCACGAAACCCCACGCCATGGGCGTGTCCCTGATCACGACCGGGTTCTTCCCGCACGCGGTCGCGAGGTCCCGGACGGCGGCCACGGTGTCGTCGCCGGTCTCGCGCGTCACGATGATCTCGGCGAGACGCATCACCGCCGGCGGTGAGGCCCAGTGCCAGCCGATGACTCGATCCGCCCGGTCGGTCGCCGCTGCCAACGCCGCGATCGGGAACCCCGATGTGTTCGACGCGAGGATCGTCGCGTCGGAGGCGACGCGGTCGAGGTCGCGGAACACGCGCACCTTCAGCTCGAGGCGCTCGGGCACGGCCTCGACGACGAGATCGGTGGCGGCGGCCTCGTCGAACGAATCGGTGAACGTGAGCCGCTCCAACGCGGCGTCGGCCTGCTCGCGCGTGAGCTTCCCGCGCTCGACGCCGCGGTCGAGCCCGTACCGCCCCGTCGTGACGTGCTCGCGGCCCGCGGCGAGCGCCGCGGGGTCGATGTCGTAACAGACGCTCTCGTAGCCCGCGGTCGCCGCGACCTGCGCGATGCCGCTCCCCATCACGCCGGCTCCCAGCACGCCGACCCGCTTCACGACGCTCATTCGGCGACCTTGACGATGAGCTTGCCGGTGTTCTCGCCGCTGAACAGCTTGCGGAAGGCGGCGGGCGCATTCTCGAGCCCGTCGACGACATGCTCCGCGTACCGGATCCGGCCTTCCTGCACCCACTGCCCGAGATGCAGGATCGCGTCGACGAAGCGGTCGCGGTAGTCGAGCACGATGAACCCCTCCATGCGGCCGCGCTGCGGGATGAGATTGAGGATGTTGGCAGGACCGGGCGAGAGGTCGGCCGTGTCGTACTGCGAGATCGCTCCGCACAACACGATCCGCGCGTGCAGGTTGATCTGTGCGAGGACGGCGTCGAGGATGTCACCGCCGACGTTGTCGAAGAAGACGTCGATGCCGTCGGGACACGTTTCCCGCAGCCGCCCGCTGACGTCCTCCGACTTGTAGTCGATCCAGGCATCGAAGCCGAGCTCGTCCGTGAGCCACGCGCACTTCTCCGGACCGCCGGCGATGCCGACCACGCGACAGCCGAGGATCTTGCCGATCTGGCCCGCGATCGACCCCACCGCGCCGGCCGCGCCCGACACGACAACGGTGTCACCCTCCTTCGTCTCCCCGACGTCGGTCATCCCGAAGTAGGCGGTGAGCCCGGTGACGCCGTACACGCTCAGATAGGCGGTGACTGGATCTTGGCGGGGTACCGGCATCATCCCGTCGGGGCCCGAGCCGGCGATCGCGTAGTCCGACCAATCGACCATCCCGAGCACGAGGTCGCCGACCTGGTAGTTCGGGCTCCGCGACCGCACGACCTCGCCGATCGCACCGCCGCGCATCGCGTCGCCGACGTGGATGCCGGGCACGTACGTGTCGAAGCCGTTCATCCAGACCCGGATGGCGGGGTCGAGCGACAGGTACAGGGTTCGGACGAGCGCCTCGCCGTCGGCCGGCTCGGGAACGGGCGCCTCGACGAGCTCGAAGTCGCTTTCCTTGACGGTGCCGGCCGGGTGCGCAGCCATCTTGATGACGCGCTGCGTCGTGGCGTCGGAAACGCTGGTCATGCCGACTCCTCCGGGAGCTCGATGCGCGCGAGCCACAAGCCGGGCGCGTCGAGCTCCGCCGGCGTCGGCAGCATGTGCTCGGTCTCCCATAACCGGTTCAACCCCTGAGGCCCGGCCCGCTCGACGACGCCGGCGCAGAACGCCGCCCCCTGCTCGTAATGGGCGCGCTCGAGCTTCAGCCCGAGCAGCCCCTCGATGAACACCTCCGCCTCACCCCGCTCCACCCGGTGCCTCTGCATCGCCTCGTGGATCTGCCCGAACGACGGGATGAACTTGCCGCCGACGCGCTCGAGCACGGAGTCGGCGTAACCCTCGAGGACGGCGCAGAGGAGCTGGAGCTGCCGGCGCGGCTCGTCCTGACGCGGCGACTGCATCGCGCCGAGGAGCGCGTCGGGATCCTCGGCGATCGATCCCAGCGACGACGGGTCGCTCGGGTCGAGGGAGCCGAATCGGGATTCGAGCGCGCCCGAGTCCACCTCGTACGCCGACACGTACTCGGTCGACAAGCGCACCAACCGGTCGCGCACCCACCGCACCGAACGCTCGGCGGCGTGCACGACCTCGTGCACCGCGAGGTAGAAGCGAAGGTCGGCCCGGTCGAGCGACCACGACTCCTCGAACGCGTCGATGTTCTGCACGACGAAGCAGAGGCTCGGCTCGTCGCTGGTGGGGAGCGGAAGGTCGTAGCGCCCGAGCGCATGCTGCGCGAGGTACCCGACCATCGAGCCCGCCTGCATCCCGAGCAGCGCTGGCGCCAGCATCTGCATCATCCCGCAGAGCATCTCGGGCCCGAACGGGCTCGCGCCCGGCGAGCCGCCCGACGGGTCCGCTTGACCCGCCTCGAGCTCGCCGATCTCGGGGCCGGTCTCGCGCATGGCCTTCCCGAGCGTGGTCGCGAGCGCCTCGAGCACAGGGCGCAGCGCGTCGAGATGGAGCGCAGCCCATCCCTGCGGGCCCAGCGTTCGGAGCGGCGCCGCGAAGGTGGCGGGCAAGTCGGTCTCCGCGACGACGTGCGTCTGCGCGGCGCGCGCGAGCTCGTCGAGCTGCTCGTGCGCGGCGGGATCGATCGGGCGGTCGGTGCCGCCCTCGACCGCGACCCACGCCGCGATCTGCTGCGCGACTTCCCAGTTGACGGGCCCCGGCGACTGCAGCATGCGCATGAGCTGGGACAGGTCGAAGCCGGCCCCACCGAACGGCATCCCCGGCAGCCCGGATCCCGACGATTCCTCGGGCTGGTCGCGCCGGTCGGGTTTGCCGGGCTCGTCGGGGTCGCCAGGCTCGCCAGGTTGAGGACGATCGTCCACGCGGCCAGTCTATGGACGTGGTTGCAATCGCCGTCACCGGCGCCTCCGGACTCGTCGGGCAGCAGCTTCTCCCTCGTCTTGCCGACGACGAGCGAGTGACGCGTTTGATCGGCCTCGATGTCAGTGACCCTCGCCGCCGCGTCCGGGACCTCGACTTCCACCGCGTCGACATCGCCGGCGCCGAGCTCAAGCCGCTGATCGAGGGAGCGGACGTGCTGGTCCACCTCGCCACCGTGGTCGATCCGATCCCGGACGAGGCGTTGATGGCGCGCGTCAACGTCGAGGGCACCCGGCGAGTCCTCGACGCCGCCGCGTCGGTCGGCGTACACAAGGTCGTTCGGGTGTCGAGCGCGGCGATCTACGGCGCCTGGCCCAACAACCCCGTACCGCTGACCGAGGACGCGACCCTGCGGCCCAATCCGGGGTTCGCGCCCGCAGTGCACGCGGCCGAGGTCGAGCGCCTGCTCGGCGAATGGCGCGACGAGCACCCGGCCGTCACCGTCACCACGCTGCGTTCGGCGCCCGTGGTCGGCCCCGGCGCCGAACGGCTCCCGTCGCGCCTGGTACTGGGTCGGCCGCCGTTGCGCGTGCGTGGTGCCGGCCCGCCGGTGCAGGTGGTCCACGTCGACGACCTGGTCTCGGCGCTGACGCTTGCGGTGGCCAACGACCTCCCCGGGGCGTACAACGTGGCTGCCGACGGTTGGCTCAGCGCCGACGACGCCCGCGCGCTGCTGCCGCGCTCGCTCGTCCCCGCGCTCCCGGCCCAGCTCCTCGAGCGCCTCCTGGCGCGCCTGTGGGGGAGCGGCCTGGGCGACGTCCCGCCGACCGTCGTGCCCTACCTCGTCCACCCCTGGGTCGTGGCGAACGACCGCCTCAAGTCCGCCGGCTGGCACCCGACCACCACCAACGAAGAGGCCATCATCGAAGGCCTCGACTCCCTCCCCACACCGAAGTACGCGCGTGCGCTGCTGATCGCAGCAGCGGGCGCCGCGGCGACGGGCGTGGCTGCAGGTCTCGCCTGGCGCTGGAGGACACGGAGACGCCGCTACGATGTAGGCGGCGGCGACGGGGGGTCGCCGACGACGATTTCCGCGTAAACGCTGAGGCGGCGGCGATCCCCCCGTCGCCGCCGGTAACCGGCGGCTGACCGCCGGCTACGCGCCCGCGGGGGTGAGGTTCTCGCGGCGCCAGGCGTCCCACTCGTCGGTGAAGTAGCGCACGCGGGTCTTCTTGTACTCCTTGACGGACCAGAGCAGCGCGAAGTCCTCGACGCCGGTCTCGGTCTGGATCGCGGTGATGGTCTGCTCGCAGTCGCGGCCGTTGTGGCCGTGGACCATCGTGAACACGGAGTAGGGCCAGTCGTCGTACGTGGGTCGCTTGTAGCAGTGGCTCACGAACGCGAACCCGGCCATGCGCGGCCCCATCTCGTCGAGCTGGTCGTCGGGGACGGCCCACACGCCCATCGCGTTGGCCTTGTAGCCCGCGCTGCGGTGGTTCATCACCGCCGCGAAGCGGCGCATGAGCTTGCGCTCCTTGAACGAGCGCAGCATCGCGAGCAGCGTCTCCTCATCGGTGCCGATCCGCTCGGCCTCGGCCGCGAACGGGCGCTCGACGAGCGGCAAGTCCTCCTGCGCGACGCGGATGCCGGCGATCTCGAGGTCGGACAGCTCCGGCGCCTCCATGTGCTCCCTGCGCTCGGGTCGCTCGTGCTCCTCCACCTCGGCGCGCGCGTCGGCGGGTGTCTGCCCGGTCATGTCGAGCTTGACGCCGATCTTGTAGAGCTTGAGCGTCGGCAGCTTGCGCGTGACGAGCGCGCCCGATCTCCGGTGCAGCACATCGATGTGGTCGTCGAGCGAATCACCCGGCGGTACCGCGATCGTGTACCAGAGGTTGTACGCGTGGTTGCGCTTGTAGTTGTGGCTCACGCCGGGGTGCGCGCTGATGATCTCGGCCGCCTCGTCGACGCGGTCGGGGTCGATCTTCGCGGCGACGAGTGACGAGCCGTAGCCGAGGGCTCGTGTGTCGAAGATCGCCGAGAGCTGCCGCAGGACACCGAGCTCCTTCACGTGCGCGACGCGCGCTCGCACCTCGGCTTCGTCGATGCCGAGCCGCTCCCCGAGTGCCGCGTACGGACGTGGGTCGAGGGGGAAGTCCCACTGGACCGCGTTCAACAGCTCGCGATCGGCGTCCTCGAGATCCTCGACGCGCAGCTCGCCGTTGCTGTCTTTCTCCATCATGACCCCATCATCGTGCCGAGGTGGCTCGCACCCGGCAAATCAAGGCGCGCTTCCATCTCCGACCGGCCCCGAGCCCGCGGTCGACGCCGCATCTTGTTGATCACCGAGCTCGACCGTGTAGCGGCGCTTCCCGCGGTCGCGGTACAGCGTGACGTTCAGCCGCTCACCCGGCTTACGTCGCCCCACCTCGCTCATCAGCTGGGTGACGCTCGAGATCGCGGTCGTCGTGCCTGTCTTCCCGAGGTCGACGATCACGTCGCCCTGGACGAGGCCGGCGCGGTCGGCCGGGCTCCCGGGCACGACCCCCTGGACACGCGCGCCACCGCCGGGGCGATCCGTGTCGTCGGTGGCCCAGACCCCCAACCACCCGTGCACCGCGCTCCCGCGCGCGGTCAGCTGCGCGGCGACGTCGCGCGCCTGGTCGATCGGCAGCGCCAGCCCGGCGGTGGCCGAGCCGGGCGGCACGACCAGGATCCCGATGACCGTGCCCCTGCCGTCGACGAGCGCGCCACCGGAGTGCTCCTCACCGGCGGTCATGTCGGTGTCGATGAGGCCGGGCACCGACACACCCTGTCCCCACACGAACGAGCGGTTGAACGACGCAATCTCACCTACGTCCACCCACCGGTGGTGTCCTGACGCCGACACGGCCACGCCGACGACCTGCTGCCCCACCTCGAGACCGTCCGACACCCCGAGCGTGGCCGGCTGCGGGCTCCCGGCGTCGACCGTCAGGAGCGCGAGATCAGTGACAGGGTCGCGGGCGACCTCGGCCGCGGGCAGGGTGTGCCCGTCGGCGGTGATGACAGACACCGACGTCGCGCCGTCGAGTGCGTGCGCGCTCGTCAGGATCTGCCCCGCCTGCACGCAGACCCCCGACGCCTTCCCGGTGTCGTCGCCGCGCGTCACCCGCACCGCGACCACGCTGGGAGCCAGCGACGCGACGATCCGCTGGACCGCGCGGCTGCGCGTCGCCGGCTTGGCCGCCTGCGTGGAGTCGCTCCTCGTCAGCAGGACGACGACGCCGGCGACGGCGGCCACCACCGCCAGCCCCGCGGCCAGCGCGACCCAGCGGGCGCGCGGCGTCGACCGCCGTCGGCTGGTGGCGACGAACGACGTCAGCTCCGTGGGGTGAACCCAGATCCGGTCCGAGGGATCAGGCGGCGGGCCACCGGAACGCTCGTCCTCCGGATCGTTGCCCGGCATGCCGTCGGAGTGTACGGCCGCGTTCATTCGTCCCGGTCGCGGCTCCGATGGCTCGAGTGGTCGCTCTTCTCACCGCCGACCGGCCCCGGTGGGGCGACGGCGCGCGAATCAGTACGATGACCTGCGTGCTCGCGCCCCCCGCCGGACGCGACTGGGTCGCTCTCACGTCGCTGCCGCTCCCCGTCGAAGTTGCCAACACCTGGGTCACGACACCGGCCAGCGGCGCCGTCGTGTCGTTCGTCGGTGTCGTGCGCGAGCACTCCGAGGGTCGCGGCGGGGTACGGGGCTTGACGTACGAGGCCTACGAGGAGGAAGCGACGCGCCGCCTCACCGACATCGCCGACGAGCTGCGGCGGCGCTGGCCGGACGTCGAGCGCGTCGCGCTCCTGCATCGCGTCGGCGACCTCGCGCTCTCCGAGCCGTCCGTCGTCGTCGTGGTCTCGGCGCCGCACCGCGCCGAGGCGTTCGAGGCGGCCCGCTTCGGCATCGACACGCTCAAGGAGACCGTGCCGATCTGGAAGCGCGAGCACTGGGACGGCGGCTCCGAATGGGCCGGTCGCGCGCACCCGGCGCGCCCGGTCCGCCAACCGACCAGGTCCGGGTGATCCGCCCTGGCCCGCGATCTCGCCATCGACCTCGGAACCGCCAACACGCTCGTCTACTCGCGCGGCGAAGGCATCATCGTCAACGAGCCGACCGTCATCGCGCTCAACAGCCGCACCAACGAGGTGCTCGCGATCGGTCATGAGGCGTGGCAGATGATCGGCCGCACGCCGGGCTACATCGTGGCCGTCCGGCCGCTGCGCGGCGGCGCGATCACTGACTTCGAGATCACCGAGCGGCTCATCCGGATGCTCTTCCAGCGCGCCGGTGTGTCCCGCTTCTACCGGACGCGCGTACTCATCTGCGTGCCGTCGGCCATCACCCACGTCGAGCAGCGCGCCGTCCTCGAGGCGGCCCGGCGGGCGGGCGCGGCGCAGACGTTCCTCATCGAGCAGCCCATGGCCGCCGCCATCGGCGCGTCGCTGCCCATCCACGAGCCGCTCGGCAACATGATCGTCGACGTCGGCGGCGGCACGTCCGAGGTCGCGGTCATCTCGCTCGGCGGCGTCGTCGCGCTCGAAGCGGTCCGCGTCGGAGGTTTCGACATGGATGCCGCCATCCAGGCGTACGTGCGGCGCGAGTACGGCGTCGCCATCGGCGAGCGCACCGGTGAGGAGATCAAGTTCGCGATCGGCTCCGCCTTCTCGAGCGGCGACCAGTACAAGGCCGAGGTCCGCGGGCGCGACCTGACCACCGGCACCGCCAAGATCATCGTGCTGAGTCCCGAAGAGGTCCGCGAGGCGATCGACGAGCCCGTCCGCGCCATCCTCGAGATCATCGTGCGCGCTCTGTCGCAGACCCCGCCCGAGCTCGCCCAGGACCTCATCCTCCAGGGCATCCACCTCGTCGGCGGCGGCGGCATGTTGCGCGGCATGGACCAGCGGATCTCCAAGGAGACGGCGCTCCCCGTCCACCTCGTCGACGCTCCGCTCGAATGCGTCGTCCACGGCGCCGGCCGCTGCCTCGAGTCGTTCGACCGGCTCAAGGAAATGTTCATGGACCGCCCCAACCGCTGACGTGCGTGGGCGGCGGCCCCATGGGGTCGCCGCCGCCCTAGCGTTTACGCGGAAGTCGGCGACGTGCGACCTCATGGGACCTCCACCCAAGCGTCCCCGCCGTGTCGCTCCGCTGATGGGTGGGAGGCCGGCGCCGATGGATCCGGCTCCGGCCTTCACATCAACCGCTCACTCGGCGAGCAGGTCCTCGGCGGCCTGTCTGACTTGCCAGTCGCGGTCTTCGAGAGCGGCGTGGAGGGCGGCGTCGACGGCGGGGCCGTCGAAGGGGGCGAGGGCGAGGACGGCGCGGCGGCGGACGGCGGGTTTGTCTCGGCAGGCGGCGAGGACGGCGGGGAGGCCGTCGTGGTCGCCGAGGGCGCCCAGGGAGGCGACGGCCGCTTCGCGGGCGAGCGGGTCGTCGTGCTCGCCGGCCATCGCGGCCAGCACCCCGGTCGCGCCGGCGTCGACGGCGGCCCGGCCGAGCTCGCCGAGAGCCCAGGCGGCCGCCTCGACCACCGTCACGTCGTCATCGCCGAGTAATGCGAGCAGTGGCCGGGCCGGCGCGCTGAGCGCGGGCGAGAGCTCG
>JBKPDN010000115.1:0-2482 GCA_046727875.1 Actinomycetota bacterium
GTTCGGAAGCCGCCGGTACACGACCGCCGCGACGAGCGGCGTGAACACCGCGAACAGTCCGGTGATGAATGCCGAGTTCGACGTGGTCGTGTGCTCGAGGCCGACGTTCTGGCACAGGTACGCGACGAACGCGGTGAACCCCAGCGCGATTCCGCAGGCGATGAGCACTCCGACCGAGTCGTTCGTGCGTGCGGCCGGACCGCGCCAGCTCCGGCGCAGCGCAAGCGGGAGGAGCGCCAGGCCACCGATCGCAAAGCGCAACAGGATGAACCCGGTTGCGGTGAGGTGGTCGAGGGCGTCCTGGACGATGGTGAAGGTCGCGCCGTACAGGACGCTGGCGACGACCAGCGCCAGCTCCGGGTAGAAGGCGCGGACGCGCCCGTTCAACCAGGCCAGCGGTTCGTGATCGGCAGGCGGCGATCCTTGCCGAAGGCCTTGGGCGACACGCGCACGCCCGGCGGGGCCTGGCGCCGCTTGTACTCGTTGTGATCGACGAGCTTGGCGACCGTGCGCACCGTGTCGGGGTCGAACCCGGCCTCTTCGAGCTCCGCGACCGACAGGTCGCCCTCGACGTACCCCTCGAGGATCGGGTCGAGCAGCGAGTACTCGGGCAACGAGTCGCTGTCGCGCTGGTCGGGCCGCAGCTCGGCGCTCGGCGGCTTGTCGAGCACGGCGGCGGGAACGAGGTCGCGCCCGGCGCGCTCGTTGCGGTCGCGAGCGAGCGCGTACACGAGCGTCTTGGGGACGTCCTTGATGACCGAGAAGCCGCCGGCCATGTCGCCGTACAGCGTCGAGTAGCCGGTGGCGAGCTCGCTCTTGTTGCCGGTCGTGAGGACGAGCGCACCGAACTTGTTCGACAGCGCCATGATCACTGTGCCGCGGATCCGGGCCTGAAGGTTCTCCTCGGCCAGGCCGGTCTCCGTGCCGGCGAACGGCTCGGCGAGCATGTCCAGGAACGACGCGTGCGCCGCCTCGATCGGCACGGTGAGCGTCCGGACGCCCAAGTTGGCGGCGACGGCCTCGGCGTCGCTCACGCTGCCCTCGCTCGAGAACCGCGACGGCATCAGCACACAGAGGACGCGCTCGGGCCCAAGGGCGTCGGCCGCAATGGTCGCGACAATCGACGAGTCGATGCCGCCGGACAGGGCGATGATCACGTCGGTGAAGCCGTTCTTCGTGACGTAGTCGCGCGTCCCGACGACGAGCGCCTCGTAGACCTCGCGGACCGGCGCGAGCGTCGGCTCGATACGGGGCGGCTCGCGCCGCTCGCCCAGGTGCGCGTCGCTGACCTTGACCTCGGGGAGCGTCGGCGCCGTGCGGTGGCCGCGCGGGTCGAGGATGCGCTTGCGGAACGTCGGGCGCACGTCGAGGTCGACGACGAGCAGGTCCTCGCTGAACTGGCGCGCCCGCGCCACGAGCCGACCCAACTCGTCGAACACGAGGGAGCCTCCGTCGAAGACGAGCTCGTCCTGCCCGCCGACGAGGTTGACGTACGCGATCGGCACGGACGCGTCGGCTGCACGGGTGGAGAGCATCGTCTCGCGCTCCCGCAGCCGGCCCGCGTAGTACGGCGAGCCGTTGATGTTGACGACGAGCTCGGCGCCGCCCGCGGCCTGGGTGCTGATGGGCCCAGTGGGGCTCCAGGCGTCCTCGCAGATCGTCACGGCGACGCGCGCGCCGGCCACGTTGAACAGCGGCCCGTCGGTGGTCGAGGCCCCGAAGTAGCGCTGCTCGTCGAAGACCGTCGAGTTCGGGAGGATGTGCTTGCGGTAGACGCCGTGCACCTTGCCGTTGGCGCACACGGCCGCCGCGTTGTAGAGGTCGCGCTCGAGGAGCGGGAAGCCGACCACGGCCGTGGCCCGGCCGGTACGGGCGGCGACCTTCTCCATACTCTCCTGCGCCTGGGCGACGAACGCCGGCCGCAGCAGCAGGTCCTCGGGCGGGTAGCCCGAGATGGCGAGCTCGGGGAAGGCGACGAGATCGCAGCCGTCGGCGTCGGCGCGCTCGTAGGTCTCGAGGATTCGCGCCGCGTTGCCCTCGAGGTCACCGACGACGAGGTTCAGCTGCGCAAGGGCAACCCGAAGTCGCGGCACGACCCCAGGATACGGGCCGGGTGCTTTGGGGACAGCGGGACTAGCCGGTGAACCGCGGCGTAGCGCTGACCGCAACCGCGGCCCCGGGGGTCGCGCCGGGAGCGCAGCCGCCGTCGGCCGGGTCGAACAGGATCGTCACCTCGCCGTCACCGAAGCGCACGCCGGTCTCGAAGCTGGCGCCCGGCGGTCCGAAGCCCGAGCCGCCGCCGCCGCCGCTGCCCAGCGAGTCGGACAAGCCGCCACCCCCACCGAAGAGGCCGCCACCCCCACCCGCGCCCGCGCCGGGACCCGGCGTGTCGTCGCCGGCGCCACCGGCGCCAAACGAGCCGGCCCCGGCCCCCGCGCCGCCGGCTGCGCCGCCAGCGGTCTGCGTCCCCCCAAGCCCGGGG
>JBKPDN010000116.1:0-1281 GCA_046727875.1 Actinomycetota bacterium
GAGCTCGCTGCGCGCAATCCCCGCCTCGTGATGGTGAGCGTGAGCTGCTACGGCGCGACCGGGCCGTACCGGGATCGGCCCGGTGCCGGCACCCTGGCGGAGGCGTTCGGCGGGCTCACCAACATGATCGGCGAGGCCGACGGCCCGCCGATGCTGCCGTCAGTCGCGCTGGGCGACACCGTCACCGCCATGGCGGGCGTCATCGGCACGCTGGCCGCCTGCTACCACCGCGACACCGGCGGCGGACGCGGCCAGCAGGTCGACGTGAGCATGTACGAGCCGATCCTGCAACTCCTCGCAGGCACGATCGTGGCGTATGACCCGAACGGCGAGACACCGCAGAGGACCGGGAGCCGCGTGCCGGGCGGCGTTCCCCGCAACGTGTACCGCACGCGTCACGGTCATTGGGTGGTGGTCTCGGGAACTACCGACGCCCAGGTGGCGCGCCTCCTCCCGCTGATCGGGCGCGACTCCCCAGAAGACCGGGCACGCTTCGGCCAGTCCGCGGCACGACTCGCGGCAGGCGACGAGCTCGACGGGCTCGTCGCCGAGTGGATCGCGGCGCGTGATCGCAACGATGTGATCGAGTCGTTCCTCGGCGCGCGCATCCCTGCCGCGCCGGTGAACGACCTGGCGGCCATCCTCGACGATCCGCACGTCTCCAGCCGGGCCAGCCTGGTGCGTGTCGACGACGACGAGCTCGGCTCGTTGACGATGCCCGCACCAACCCCGCGTCTCAGCGGGACCCCCGGGCGGGTCCGTGCGGCGGGCCCGAGGCTCGGCGCCCACAACGACGAGGTCGTCCGCGACTGGCTCGAGCTCGGGCCTGCCGAGGTCGTCAAGCTCCGCCGCGCCGGCGTGGTGTAGCGAAGTCGTGAAGTACGACCCTTCGTCGGCGCTGCTCACAGACCGCGTCGCGATCGTGACCGGGGCCGGGCAGGGGTTGGGGAAGGCCACCGCCGTCCTGCTGGCGCGGTTCGGCGCACGACTGGCCGTTTCCGATCGCGTCGCCGAGACGTTGGCGACGACGGAGCGGGAACTGGTCGCCACGGGACAGCCTGTGCTGGCGCGTCGGCTGGACGTCCGCGACCGCGACGCGGTGGCGTCGTTTCTCGCCGATGTCGGCTCCGAGTACGGGCAGGTCGACGTCTTGGTGAACAACGCGGGCGGCACGTTCTTCTCGTCGTTCCTCGACGTCACCGAGAAGGGCGAGCACACGCTGATGCTCGAGAACTTCGTCCAGGTCACGTCGCTCATTCGCGGTGTCGTCCCGCTCATGCC
>JBKPDN010000117.1:0-2848 GCA_046727875.1 Actinomycetota bacterium
ATCCACCTCGTCATCGCGACGCAGCGGCCTTCGGTCGACGTGATCACGGGCGTCATCAAGGCCAACATCCCGAGCCGTCTCGCGTTCTCGGTGACGAGCATCGCCGACTCGCGGGTGATCCTCGACCAGGCCGGCGCCGACAAGCTGATCGGCCAGGGCGACATGCTGATCGTCAGCGCGTCGTCGAGCCGCCCGCAGCGCATCCAGGGCGCGTGGGTCGACGAGGAGTGCATCCGGCGCGTCGTCGCCCACTGGCGCCGCCAGGTTTCCCAGCCCGAGTACGTCGAGGGCATCGCGGGCGACGACTCAACCGGCGGCCGCGCCGGCGGCGAGGTCGACGAGGACGACGACCTCCTCGCGGAGGCGATGGAGCTCGTGGTCCGCAGCGGGCTCGGCTCGACGAGCATGCTCCAGCGCAAGCTGCGGGTCGGGTTCTCGCGTGCCGGCCGGCTCATGGACCTCCTCGAGCGCAAGGGCATCGTGGGCCCGTCCGAGGGCTCGAAGGCCCGGGCGGTGCTCATGACGGTCGAGGAGTTCGAGGAGCTCGAGCAGCGCGTCTGAGCCGCCTCGCGCGTCGGTGACAAGCTGCGACGCAGGATGAACGATCGTCGTCGACGCCCGCGCAGCGTGCTCGCCGCCGTGTGGATCCTCGCCGCGTGCGCGGCGATCGGCACCGGCATCGGCCTCGTCGTTCGTCACGTGCGTTCGGACGGAGGCGGTGGGCCGAAGGCGATCCGCGTCCGACCGGCGCGGCCGGGACCGCAGAGCCCCGCCGGCCTGTGGCTCTTCGGCGCCACGACGGTGCGCCTCGATCCCACGACGCTGTCGGATCCCCGCGACGCCGGCTTCCAAGGCTTCGGCTCCGTGCTCGGCGGCGAGGGCGTCGTGTATCTCTACGACCAGGTGACCGGACGCGTCGGTGTCGTCGACGCGACGCGCAACAAGCTCGCCGGGCGCACCAGCGTTCCTGTCCAGGGCGGCGAGGCAGCGGACGTCGCGCCTGTCATCGCCACGCAAGGTGGTGCGTTGTGGCTCGTCACCGGTCCCGGCCGGCTGACCCGCTACGAGCTGGCGACGGGCGGGACGTCCGATGTCACGTTGCCCACCGACGTCGTCTCCGAGGCGGCCGCGGGCGGACCGCCGGCCGCCGGCGCCACGCGCGTGGTCGCCGACGACGAGGCGGCGTGGGCGGTGTACGACCTCGGGGTGACCGGGAACCCGCAGCTCCCCGCGATCGTGCGTGTCACACCCGACGGCACGATCACGGCGCGCGCCGCGCTACCCGACCAGGTGGGCGGCGTCCCGCTCGAACCACAAGCGGTGGCGCTCGGTGGGGGAGCACTCTGGATCGTCGGCCGCGAAGCGGTCGTCGGCGTCGACCCCGCCACCTTGGCCGTCCGCCAGATCTTCACCGTGCCGAGCGAGTCGGCGGTCGACCTGCACGGCGCGGCCGTCGCGGGCGGGTTGCTCTGGAGCTACGACTCCCACAGCGGCGCGCTGCTCGGCGTCGGCGTGGACCAGGGCCGCGTCCGCCAACGCGTCGCGATCACCAACGGCACGCAGGCGGAGGTTCCGGCAGCGGCCACGATCGTCGCCGGCGGCGACGTGCTCTGGGTGCGGGTCCGCGTCGGGGGAGGAAGCACGCTCGAGCAACTGGTCACGCGCGTCGACGCGACGTCGGGCGACATCACCGGGCGCTTCGACGCGCCGCCTGCCCTCGAGGTGGGCGAGATCGCGGTGAGCCGGGCGCCGTCGGGACGTCGCTGAGCCCGCACGCGAAGCGGGCGCCCCGGAGGGCGCCCCGCTCGCTACTCGTGGACGGCCGGCGTCGTTGGCGGTCGTCCGCGGAGAGTTGGTCAGGGGATCGTCAGGCGGCCCGCCGCAACGGTCGGTGCTCGCCCAGGGTCTCATCCCGGGTCGCGCGGTCGTGGGTCAGGTAGCCGAAGATGGCTCGCCAGCCCACGGTCGCCCCGGCGACCATGAAGCCCGTGATCCAGACACCGAGCGTCTCGTTGCGCACGGTGATGCCGAAGCTACGGAACAGGGAGTAGTCGAGGGCGACTACTACACCGACCGCAACTACGAACGTGACCAGCGACTTCCAGGCCCGCAGCGGAGGAACGCTGTCGGCAAGGAAGTCGACAACCTTCACGCTGCCCAGCGCAAGCAGGGCAACGATCGCGAAGTCGTACATGTGCCACCTCCAAGGTGACCGGAGGGCTCTTCGCCCTCCAAGAGATACGACTCCGGTGACGACACGAAGGTGACGCGAGTCCAGCCACCTCTGCACTCACGGCCCCGTCAGTGTAGGGACGCCGCTTGTAGGCTTTCTTCCGTGACCCTGGTCCCCGACCCCGAGATCCCGGCGCGCTTCTACGTCGAGACCCTCGGCTGCCCCAAGAACGCGGTCGACTCCGACAAGGTGACCGCCTCGCTCCTCGCCGACGGCCTCGTGCCCGCGGCGTCGCCGGAGGAGGCGGAGCTCGTCGTGGTCAACACGTGCGCGTTCGTGGAGGCCGCCCGCCAGGAGTCCATCGACGTGACGCTCGCGCTGGCCGAGGCCCGCAAGCCCGGCGCCAAGCTCGTCGTGACGGGCTGCCTGGCCGAGCGCTACGGGGACGAGCTCGCCACCGCGCTGCCGGAGGCGGACGCCGTCGTCGGGTTCGGCGGCGAGGGAGCGCTGGCCGAGGTCGTGCTGCGGCGCAAGCCGACCGGCGTGCGCGACCTGCTCGAGCTCCCCCGCGCCGCGCCGTCCGCCCCGTGGGCGTACGTCAAGGTGGCGGAAGGCTGCGACCGCGCCTGCGCGTTCTGCGCGATCCCGTCGTTCCGCGGGAAGCAGCGCTCGCGG
>JBKPDN010000118.1:0-7391 GCA_046727875.1 Actinomycetota bacterium
GCGAGCACCTTCTTGATGTCGCGTTGCACGAACGCGAGCACCGCCCCGATGATGATCGTGACGCCACCGATGAGCGCCATCGCGTTCAAGCCGCCGTTGCCGATCGAGAAGCCGCGGAAGAAGACTGGGTAGAGGCGGGCGCCGAGGTACACGCCCGCGACCACCATGGTGGCGGCGTGGATGAGCGCGGAGACGGGCGTAGGGCCCGCCATGGCGTCGGGCAGCCACGTGTGCAACGGGACCTGGCCGCTCTTGCCGATGATCCCGATGAGCAGGCACGCCGCGCTCACCACGAGCAGCGTGTGGCCGATGCCGCCGTTGAGGGCCTTGGCATTGATCCCCGCGATGTCGAACGTGCCGGCGGCGAAGAACAAGACGATGACGCCGATCATGAGACCGACGTCGCCGGTGCGGGTCGTGAGGAAGGCTTTCACGGCGGCGTCGGAGTTCGGCTTCTCCTCCCACCAGTGGCCGATCAGCACGAACGAGCACACACCCACGAGCTCCCAGGCCACGAGGAGCAAGAGCGTGTTGTCGGCCACGACCAGGAGCAGCATCGACGCCGTGAACAGGTTGAGGAGCGCGAAGTAGTGCGTGTACCGGCGGTCACCCTTCATGTACCTCGTCGAGTACACGTGCACGAGGAACGACACCAGCGTGACCATGAACAGCATCATCACGGCCAAGCCGTCGATGTGGATGCCGACGCCGAACTTCACGTTGGAGTTCTGCCACCACGTGAAGCTGCGCTCGACCGCGGTGACGCCGCTCTCTTGCGTCGGCAGGAGCGCGCGCCCGAAGCCACCGAGCGCCTCCTTGCCCTTGTGGTCGTCGACGCGCTGGATCCATTGCACCGCGGCGATGCACGACAGCACGAACGACGCGCCGACAGTGCCGACGGCGAGCTCGGCGCCCTTGCGCGGCAGCCGCTTCCCGAACAGCAGCACCGCGGCGAAGCCGAGCGCGGGCAGAAGCGGGATGATCCAGGCGCTGCGCAGCATCTGGCGGGTCAGCCCTTCAGCTGGTCGACGCGATCGAGGTCGGGACTGTGCATGTTGCGATAGATCAGAAGGACGATCGCCAACCCCACACCCACTTCGGCGGCGGCGATCGTGATGACGAAGAGGGCGAACACCTGGCCCGAGATCTGCCTGGTGAACGCGGCGAACGCGACCAGGTTGATGTTGACGGCGTTGAGCATGAGCTCGACGGAAAGCAGCACCAGCACGCCGTTGCGGCGGGCGAGCACGCCGTACACGCCGGTGCAGAAAAGGAATGCGCTGAGGATGAGGTACTGGTTCAGCGCCATGGTCAGTCCCTCCGGGCGATGACCACCGCCCCGACCAGAGCGGCGAGCAACAGCATCGAGACGACCTCGAACGGGACCACGAAGGTGCGGAAGATGGAATCGGCGACGGGGCCGGTCCGGCTCGCCTGCAGCAACGAGTCGGTGAGCTTGATCTCGTCGTGCCCGAAGGCGTTCACGAGCAGCGCGACGAGCACGCCCAACAGGAAGACGGCGACGATCGCGGCCGGCCAGCGCTGGTCGTTGTCGAAGTTGGCCGCCGTCATCGGCGCCCGGGTCAGCATGATGCCGAACAGGAACAGCACGGCGATGGCACCGATGTAGATGAAGAACTGCGTGATGCCGACGAACTCGGCGAGGAGCACGATGTACTGCGCGGCCGCGCCGACGAGCACCACGATCAGGAACAGAGCCGCGTGCACGATGTTCCGGGAGCGGACGACGCCGATGGCTCCGGCTCCCATCGCGATCGCGAGGACCCAGAAGGCGACGTTCTGCGCGGTCATGCGGGCGCCCTGCTGCTCGCTACTTCTTGCCGGACTCGGCGCCGACTTCGAGCGGCTCCGGCTCGGGGACGGTCGCCATCCACTCGCCGAGCTTCTCCTTGTCATGGAGGAGATCGGCGATGTTCGGCTCGGAGTACTCGTACTCGGGGCTCCAGAACAGGGCGTCGAACGGGCAGACCTCGACGCAGATCCCGCAGTACATGCAGAGCGCGTAGTCGATGTCGAAGCGGTCGAGGAGGCTGACGGTGCGCTCGCGCCCGCCCTCGCGCCGCGGCGGGCGCTTCTCCTTGTGGCCCTCGATGTAGATGCACCAGTCGGGACACTGGCGGGCGCACAGCATGCAGACGGTGCAGTTCTCCTCTTTGAGCGCGATCACGCCGCGTGCGCGCGGGGGCGGGTCCTCCCGCTCGTGCGGGTACTGCACGGTGACGGCGCCTTTCAGCATCGTCTTGAACGTGACGCCGAGGCCTCCGATGAGGCCCGGAGCCTTCCGCTTCTTGGGGAGCTTCGGCATCTAGAACGCCACCTTCAGGGCACCGGTAATGAGAATGTTCGCGAGCCCGATCGGGATCAGGAACTTCCACGCCACCGCCTGCAGCTGATCCTCGCGCAGGCGTGGGTACGTGAATCGAACCCAGAACATGAGGAACGCCACGAGCATGACCTTCGTGAGCAGCACGACAGGGCCGAGCACGTTCGACCACCCGGTGTCGGTCACGTGCGGGATTGCCCAACCACCGAGGAACAGCGTGGCGGCGAGGCCGGCGAACGCGAACGCGGTGCCGAACTCGCCGATGAAGAAGAAGAGGAAGCGGAAGCCCGTGTACTCGACCATGTAGCCGGCCACGAGCTCGCTCTCGGCCACCGGCATGTCGAACGGGGTCTGGGTGAGCTCGGCCTGCGCGGCCACGAGGAACAGCCCGAAGCCGACGAACTGGGGAATGATGAACGGGAGGCCGATGCCGTCCCAGCCGAAGATCGCTCCGTTCTGCTGCGCCGCAACGATGCCCTGGAGGCTCATCGTGCCCGCCATCACCACGACACCGACGACCGCCAGCAGCAGCGGCAGCTCGTAGGCGATGAGCTGGGCGGCGGCCCGTAGCGCGCCGAGCAGCGCGAACTTGTTTGCGCTCGCCCACCCCGCCATGAGCACGCCGACGACGGCGAGGCTCGAGACCGCCAGCGCGTAGAAGACGCCGACGTCGAGGTCGCTGACGATGAGATCGGGGCCCGTCGGCAGCACCAGGAAGACCAGGAACGTCGAGATCACGACGACCAGCGGCGCGGCGGCGAAGATGCGCCGGTCCGACTGCGCCGGCATCACGTCCTCCTTCTGGATGAACTTGATGCCGTCGCCGAAGAGCTGGAACCAGCCGTGGAAGCCACCCGGGTCCATCGGACCGAGCCGGCTCTGCATGTGCGCCATCATCTTCAGCAGGAACACGTACCCGAGGATGATGGCGCCGAGCGGGATGATGGCGAGCACGACGATCGTCTTGATCGCCAGGATCGTCCCCCAGCCGACGTCGAGCGCGAGCCCGGTCACCGGTCGATGTCCCCCAGGATGAAGTAGAGCGACGCGAGAACGGTGATGACGTCGGGCACGTACACGCCGCGCAGCAGCCACGGCAGGATCGACACGTTGCTGAACGACGCCGACCGGATCTTGACCCGGAACGGGCCCGTCGCACCCTTCGAGATCACGTAGTACGCCATCTGGCCGAGCGGATTCTCGGTCTCGACCCAGACCTCGCCCTCGGGAACCTTGATGATGCGCGGGACCTTGGCCATGATCGGCCCGGACGGGATCTGGTCGAGCATCTGCACGACCATGCGGGCGGCCTCGCGCGTCTCCTGGAGCCGCACCCAATAGCGCGAGTACGAGTCACCGTCGGGGTGGGTCCAGACCTTGAAGTCGAGGTCCGGGTACACGAGGTAGGGCTTGCCGTCACGGCGCAGGTCCCAGTCGACGCCGGACGCGCGCAGGTTCGATCCCGAGACGCCGTAGTTGGTCCCGACCTCGGCGGGGATGATCCCGATCGAGCGTGTCCGCGCCGCGAAGATCTCGTTCTCGGCGAGGAGCTCCTCCAGCGTGTTGCAGGCGTCGAAGACCGTCTTCATCGTGTTGCGGCACTCGTTGACCCAGCCCCAGGGCAAGTCGTCCTTCAGGCCGCCGATGCGGTTGAAGTTGGGGTGGAACCGGCCGCCGGTGGCGGCTTCGATGAGGTTGAGGACGTGCTCGCGGTCGCGGAACCCGTAGAACGGCGGCGTGAGCGCGCCGACCTGGATGCCCATCTCGCCCAGGAACACCATGAACGTCGCAATGCGCGACAGCTCGGTGAGGATCGTCCGGATGTACTGCGCGCGCGGCGGTGCCTCGAGGCCCATGAGCAGCTCGGCGCCGTGCATGAACGGCACCTCGTTGGCGAAGCTCGACAGCCAGTCGATCCGGTTGATGAGCGTCGTGACCTGCGGGTAGGTGCGGAACTCGGTGAGCTTCTCGTAGCCGCGGTGCATGTAGCCGATGACGGGGTCGGCCGAGATCACCCGCTCACCGTCGAGGCGGACGACGAGACGGAGCGTGCCGTGCGTGGCCGGGTGCTGCGGCCCGAGGTTGAGGATCATGTCGCCGGTGTCGAGCTCGACGTTCACCTGCGCGTCGGCAAGGTGGCGCCACGACTGCCGATCGACGGCGAAGTCGACGCTCACGATTCCTCCTGGGCGGCGTCCGCAGCCGGGGCGTCCGCCGCGGTGCCATCACCTTCGCCGGCATCCGCACCATCACTCTTGTCGGCGTCCGCACCATCACTCTTGTCGGCGTCCGCACCATCACTCTTGTCGGCGTCCGCCGACTGCTCCTCGCCGGGCATGGCCTCGACGTCGACCAACCCCGGCCACGGCTTTACGATGCGAGCGAGCAACGGGTAGTCCTTGCGCAGCGGGTGTCCCTCGAACTCCGACGGCAGGTACAGGTGCCGGAGGCTCGGGTGGCCGTCGAACACGACGCCGAACATCTCCCAGCACTCGCGCTCGTGCCAGTCGGCGCCGGCATAGGCCGGCACCCAGGACTCGGCGTGCGGGTGGCGCTCGTCGACATCGGTCTTGAGCGTGACGCCCCAGTGCCGCGTGGTGGACTCGACGTGCGCGAACACCTGCATCCGGCCCGCGGACCCGGCGACGCCGAATGTCATCTCGGTCGGCTGCACCGGTGAGGACGTGTCGCCGCCGGCTTCTTCGCCTTCGCGCGGCGCGGGCTGCCAGTCGATCCCGGAGATGAACGAGAGGTAGTCGCAGTCGAGCGCCTGCTTGCTGACCTCGGCCGCCCGTAGCCACACGTCGGGCTTCACGCGCACGACGAGCGTGCCGAACGCATCGGCCGACTCGACGATGCCGTCGCCCAGCTCGCGCTCGAGGCGCGACAGCAACTCCTGCTCCGTCTCGTCGAGCGGGCGCGTCTCCCCTTCGGCGACGGCATCGGTGGGCGGCGCGTCGGCCTCGTCGGCGTCGGCGCGCGCCTGCGCGGCGGCGGCCGGCTCGTCGGTCTGCGCGAGCTGCTGCTCGACGCTCACCTCTTCGGCGGCGCCGCTCTGCTCACGCTCCACGTTGTCAGCCAACGACGATCGGCTCCCCCGTCCACCGGGCCCTGAGCTCGTCGTTCCCCAGGCCCTCCTTCTGGATGCGCTCCTGCAGCAGCACGATGCCTTGGAGCAGCGCTTCCGGGCGCGGCGGGCAGCCCGGCACGTACACGTCCACCGGGATGATCTGGTCGACGCCCTTGGTGACCGAGTACGAGTCCCAGTACGGACCCCCGCAGTTGGCGCACGCGCCCATCGAGATCACGTACTTGGGGTCGGGCATCTGCTCGTACAGGCGCTTGATCGCCGGCGCCATCTTGTCGGTGACCGTCCCCGAGATCACGACGAGGTCGGCCTGGCGGGGACTGGCCGGGAACGGGATGACGCCGAGGCGCATCATGTCGTAGCGCGGACTGGCGAGCGCGGCGCCCATCTCGATCGCGCAGCACGCGAGCCCCCACTGGAACATCCACAGCGAGTACTTGCGGCTGTAGTTGAGGAGCCACGTGAGCGGCTTGGGGACGCGGCCCCGCTCCACTAGGCCCACCGCAGGACTTCCTTCCGCCACGCGTACACGAGGCCGAGGGCGAGGATGACGACGAAGACAACCATCTCGACCAGCGCGAACGTACCCAGGCTCTCGACGCGCACCGCCCACGGGAAGATGAAGACGGCCTCGACGTCGAACATCACGAAGAGCAGCGCGTACACGTAGTAGCGGATGTTGGACTGGCCGAAGCCCGTCACGGGGTCGGAGCCGGCCTCGTACGTGATGTACTTCTCGGGCTGGGGCCGGTCGGGGCGTAGCAGGCGGCCGACGCCGAGCATGGCCGTGAACATGACGATGGCCGCCCCGGCGAGGACTGCGACGGCGAGATACGTCTGGTAATAGGTCGACACGCGGACTCCCCGCCGAGGGAATAGGACCCGATCGGACACTACACCGGGGCAAATCGACCGCTACAAACGGCGCGACCAGCCCGAATCGGTAGGCGCGAGGGGAATCGCGGGTCGGGAACGATCGTTCTGGCGTACAGCGTGCCTAACGTGGTCCCGCACACGACCGAGACGTGGTGAGAGGTCGCCAGTGAATTCCGTTCCGCGGATCCCCCCCATCCTGCGACTGCGGGCTCGCGACGAGCCGCGTACGGCGTTCGTGCTGTCGGGCGGCGGCAACCAGGCCGTCAGCCAGGTCGGCATGCTGCGGGCGCTGATCGAGCGGGCCATCCTGCCCGACGTGGTGATCGGCTGCTCGGCGGGCGCGCTCAACGGCGCGGTGATCGCAACCGACCCGACGCCCGCCACCGTCGAGCACCTCGCGGACGTGTGGCTCTCGATCCGCTCGGGCGAGGTGTTCCCGGGCAGCAAGCTCGTCCGGGCCTGGAACGTGCTCCGGCGGGACGACCACCTGTTCCCGAACGAAGGGCTCCAGGCGATCATCGACCGGGCGCACATCGCCCCGACGTTCGGCGAGCTGGCGGTGCCGCTGCGCGTGGTGGCCACCGACCTCGGCAGCGGCGAGGAGATCGTGTTCGCGTCCGGACCGGTCGGGCCCCCGCTGCTCGCCAGCGCCGCGCTCCCGGGGCTCTTCCCGCCGATCGAGCACGAAGGGCGGCTGCTCGTCGACGGTGCGGTCACCAACAGCGTGCCCCTGTGGCATGCGCTGGCGGGTCCCGTCGACCGCGTCTACGTGTGCAACGTGACCGGTGCGCTCGCGGAGCGGCGGCTGCGCTCGCCGCTCGACGTGGCGGTGCGGGCGTTCGCGATCTCGCGCAATCAGCGCTTCGACCTCGAGCTGCGCCACGCGCCCGCGGAGGTCGACGTCCTGGTGCTGCCGAGCCCGTCCGACCAGCGAGACCTGTTCGACTTCTCCGACTCGATGATGCTCATCGAGGAAGCCCACCACCTCGCCGCCCGCGCCCTCGACGAGCACGAGGAGAAGCAGGCCCGCGCCCCGGAGAAGGCTCGCCGCCGCTGGTTCCGCCGCCGCCGCGACGTGGCGTA
>JBKPDN010000119.1:0-4593 GCA_046727875.1 Actinomycetota bacterium
GCGCGTACCGGTTGGCGCTGAGAGCCTGGTCGAGCACTGCAAGGGCATGCTTCGGCGGCACCACGCGTACGTCGTCGAGCACCTCGAGGACATGCCCGAGGTGCGCGACTGGCGCTGGAACCTGTGAGCCCCGGCGGGCCGCTGGTCGTCCTGTGCGTGAACAGCGGCTCCTCGTCGCTCAAGACCGCGTTGTTCCAGATCGACGGCACGTCGGAGCGTCCAATGGCTCGGGTGGAGCAACCGGTGCACTCGGGCGACTACGCCGCCGCGCTCGATGCCGCGTTGGCGTCGTTCGACGAGCGCGGCTTGCCGTTGCCGGGCGCGGCCGGTCACCGCGTCGTGCACGGCGGCCCGCGCCACGCGGAGCCCGCAATCGTGGACGACGAGGTGCTCGCCGAGCTCCGCGAGCTCGTCGCATTCGCGCCCTTGCACATGCCGGCGGCGATCGCGGGCATCGAGGCTGTCCGGTCGCGATGGGCGATCCCGCAGGTCGCGTGCTTCGACACCGCGTTCCACCACCGGATGCCGGTGCTCGCCCAGCGCCTGCCGCTGCCCGATCGGCTGTGGGACGAGGGCGTCCGTCGTTACGGCTTCCACGGCATCTCGTACGAGTACGTCGTCGGCGCGCTCGGCGCAGCCCAGCTCGGTCGCGCCGTCATCGCCCACCTCGGCAACGGCGCCAGCATGGCCGCTGTGGATCACGGGCAGTCCGTCGACACGACGATGGGGTTCAGCCCCGCCGGCGGCCTGATCATGAGCACCCGCAGCGGTGATCTCGACCCGGGCGTCCCGGTGTTTCTCGTCCGCGAGCGGGGTTACGACGCCGACCGCCTCGAGGAGCTCATCGACCGTGAGGCGGGACTGGTCGCGCTGTCGGGGGGCACGTCCGACATGCAGGCGCTGCTCGAGCGACGGGACCGGGATCCGCGCGCCGCGCTCGCCGTCGACGCGTTCTGCTACCAGGCGCGCAAGCACGTCGGCGCACTCGCCGCCGTGCTCGGTGGGCTCGACACGCTCGTGTTCACCGGCGGCATCGGCGAGAACGGTGCAGCCATCCGAGCCGGCATCTGCCAGGGGCTCGAGCATCTCGGCGTCGATCTCGACGACTCGGCCAACGACGCGCACGCGAGCGTGATCAGCGCGCCGGACAGCGAGTGCGTCGTCCGGGTCGTCCGGACCGACGAGGACCTCGTCATCGCCCGCCACACCCGCGACCGCGTGGCGCGCTAAGGGAGCAGCTCCCGCATCGCCGTCAGCTGCTCCACGTAGTGGTCGAGCGAGCGGTGCTCGAAGCGCACGTTGATGGTCGTTGCGCCTGCTTCGGCGAAGCGGGCGGCCGCCTCGCGGACCCGGTCGGGCTCGGCGCCCGGATCGAAGGGGTGCTCGTTCTGCAGGACCAGCTCGAACGGCGGTGCTCCCGCGAGCGCGGCGCGCGCGACCCACGCCTCGCTGTCGCGGGCTCTGGCGATCATGTCGGCGAGCTCCGCGCGCGCCAGCCCGAATGGGGCCCACCCGTCGGCGAGCTCGACCGCCCGGCGCAGAGAGCGCGCCGTACGGCCGCCGATCCAGATCGGGACGCGTGGCTGCAGTGCGCACGGGTCGACCACGAAGCCGTCGTACGCGTAGTGCTCGCCCCGGTACAGGGGCTCCAGCTGCGACAGCGACGCGCGCAGGGCGCGGATGGCGTCATCGCCGCGCTCGCCGCGACCCTCGAACTCGGCGCCGAGCAGGTCGAACTCCTCGCGCAGCGAGCCGACACCGACGCCGAGGACGAGCCGCCCGCCCGAGACGCGATCGAGCGTGCCGTAGCGCTTGGCGATCGCAAGCGGGTGGTGATAGCCGAGGACGAGCACATGCGTGGCGAGCCGGATAGTGGTGGTGCGAGCGGCGATGTACGCGAACGTCGCCAGCGGGTCCCAGTACGTGGCGCCGCGCGTGTCGACCACGGCAGTGGGGAGCGCGACGTGCTCACTGCACGTGACGTGGTGGTAGCCGAGCCGTTCGGCCTCGACGGCGACGCGCGCGATCTCCTCGATGCCCGCCGTCTCCTCCCACGTCGCGTGCGCGCGGGGAAGCCGCGTGACAACCGGCGTGACGATCCCGAGCTTCACGGCTCACTGATGCGTGCGCTCGGGCCCAAAGAGTCCCCCTACGCACGCATGGGCGAGTGGCGCTACTTGCGGGGGAGGAGCGCGCGGTCGGCGATGATGTTCTTCTGCACCTCGGTGGCGCCGGCGCCGATCGTCGTGTAGCGCTGGAACGAGTACAGCCGCGTCCACGTGCCGCCGTCGACGGCGTCGGGCCCGCCCTTGGCCAGGAGGCCCGACGGGCCGAGCAGGTCGACCGCGAGCTCGGCCAAAGTCTGGGCGAGGTAGCTCCACTGCAGCTTGGCCAGTGGGACCTCGGGCCAGTTCTTCTCACCCCTGATGATCTTGGTGAGCGCCCGGTAGTTGAGCAGCTTCGTGTACTCGATGTCGGTGAACGCACGGGCGATGCGCTCACGGATCTCGGGGTCGCGCAGCGCGTCGGGGTTGGTGGCCTTGGCGGCCGAGATCATCGAGCGCAGGTCCGCCGCCATCGTGATCGCAAGCCCGGCGGTGCCGACGCGCTCGTGCCCGAGCGTCCCCATCGCGACCTGCCAGCCCTGACCTTCGTCGCCCAGCCGGCAATCGACCGGGACGCGCGCGTCCGTGAACCAGACCTCGTTGAACAGCTCGTCGCCGGCGATGTCGCGGATCGGACGGCACTCGATGCCGGGCGTGTGCATGTTGACGATGAAGGCGGTGATGCCCTCGTGCTTGGCGCCGCGCTCGATCGCGCCCGGGTCCGTCCGCAGCAGGAACAGCCCCCAGTCGGCGAGGTGCGCGGTCGAGATCCAGATCTTCTGGCCGTTGACGATGTACTCGTCGCCGTCACGGACAGCCGTGGTGCGCAGGTTGGCGAGATCGGAGCCCGCCTCAGGCTCGCTGAACCCCTGGCACCAGTGCTCCGACGCGTCGAGGATCCCGGGGAGCCACCGCTGCTTCTGCTCATCGGTGCCCCACTTGATGATCATGGGACCGATCTGCCAGATGCCGTTGGCGTTGAAGATGCCCGGCGCGCGCACCCGCGCGTTCTCCTCCGCGTGGATGACGTTCTGCACGGGCGTCGCCTCGCGCCCGCCCCAGTCCTTGGGCCAGTTGATCGCCGCCCAGCGCCCCTCGTTGAGCCGGCGCTGCCAGTCCTTGCGCCGTTCCTGACTGCGCGAGACGCTCGACGACGAGCCGCCGGTGCGGCCGCCGCCCGCGGCAGCGGCGGCTTGGCCGACTGCTGCCGCAGAGCCGGAGCTTGCGACGGCGCCGGGAGGGAGGTCTTCGTCACCGCCCCAGTCGGCGAGGAACTTCGGCAGGTTCTCCTCCAGCCACGCCCGCAGCTCGTCGCGGAACGCGATGTCCTGCGGGGAGTAAGCGAAATCCATCGCGCGAACACTAACATCCGTGTCAGGTTTCTCGGGAGGGCCGCGCTCCGTGGATTTCACCTTCAGCGACGATCAGGACGCGCTGCGCGATTCGGTGCGGTCGTTCCTCGCGCGCGAGACACCGAGCAGCTACGTGCGCGAGATGGCGGACGACGAGCGCGGCTTCACAGACTTGGCGTGGGACAAGATCGCCGAGCTCGGCTGGCCGGGTCTGCTCGTCCCCGAGGTGAACGGCGGACTCGGGCTCGGGCTCGTCGACATGGCCGTCGTGATGGAGGAGATGGGGCGCCTCCCGTTCCCCGGACCGTTCTTCTCGTCATCTGTGTTCGCGACGCTTGCAGCGCGCCGGCTTGAAGACGCCGACCTGCTCGCGCAGCTGGCGTCGGGCGCGATCCGCGGGACGGTCGCGCTCGAGGAGCTCGGCCACGACGACCCCGTCGACCGGGTGCGCACCCGGGCCCGGCGCAAGGGCGCCGACTGGGTGCTCACCGGCCACAAGCCGGTCGTGCTCGACGGGCATACGGCCGACTGGGTGATCGTCGTGGCCCGCACCGAGGACGGGCTGGGCTCGTTCCTGCTCGAGGCGCCGCGCGGCGAGGCGGTCCCGACGATGGACCCGACCCGAAAGGCGGCTCGTCTCGTGCTCGAGGAGCGCCGCGCCGTCCCGGTCGGCCCACGCGGCGACCAGACCGCGCTGTGGCGACGGGTCGTCGACGACTCGGCGGTGATGCTTGCGGCCGAGCTCATCGGCGCCTGTGACGCCGCGCTCGAGCTCGCGACCGAGTACGCCAAGGTGCGCGTCCAGTTCGACCGCCCGATCGCGTCCTTCCAGGCGATCCGGCACAAGGCCGTCGACATGCTGCACCAGCTCGAGTTGGCGCGCGTGGGGACGCACTACGCGGCGTGGGCGTCCGACGTCGACGACCCGAGCCGTGAACGCGCCGCGGCCATGGCCAAGGGGTTCGTCGCCGAGGCGGCCGTGTTCATCTCGGGCGAGGACATCCAGATCCACGGCGGCGTCGGGTTCACCTGGGACTGCGACGCGCACCTGTACTACAAGCGGGCGAAGATGAACGACGCGATGCTCGGCTATCAGGGCTGGCAGCGCCGCCGCCTGGCCGACCTCGTGCTCGACA
>JBKPDN010000120.1:0-6561 GCA_046727875.1 Actinomycetota bacterium
GCCCCGAACGTCGCGCTGAGGCTCAGCACGTTGAGGATCAGTGCCTTGATGGGAACGAGGATGCTGCCGAACATGAGGAATAGCAACACGAACGTCGCGAGGGCGATGAGCCCGGCGGCGAGCGGCAAGCGCGAGAACAACGACGCCTTGGAGTCGACGAGCTCGGCCGAACCCCCGCCGACGAGCACGGGGAAGGGTGCACGCGTGTCGCGGACGGCGTGGGCGAGCCGCTCGCCGGCATCCGAGTACGGCTCGACCGAGGGAACAACCGACAGCCACGTGGCATCCCGCGCGTGGAAGCGCGCGGTCACCGGTCCCGGTCCGGCGACTTGCTGTCCGTTGATGTAGCTCCCCGTGACGGCGTCGACGCGCGCGGCACCGCGGTGTCGCGACAACGCGGCCGCGTACCGGTCGATTTGGTCGGTGCGGGCGGCGGGGTCACCGATGCCGCTGGCCACCACCTCGAGTGTGCGCGCCTCGTTGGACACGAAGTGCGATCGGATGTCGTCCTGCACCTGGCGGCTCGACGCGCTGGTCGGCAGCACGCGGTCGTCGGGGAGGCCGAACTGGATCCGCAGGAACGGCAACCCGAGAAAGATGAGGAGAGCGACGACGACCACGCCGACCGGCACCGGGCGGCGCATCACGAACGTGGCGATCCGATGCCAGACGCCTTCCCCCGGCGGCTTCGGGTCGCGCCGCCAGAGCCGCAGGGAATCGACCCGGCGGCCGAGCACTGCCAGCAGCGCGGGGAGGGCGACGACCGCTGCGACGCCCGCGAGCAGCGCCACGCCGATGCCGGCAAACGCGAACGACCGCAGGAACGCGAGCGGGAACACGAGCAGCGCGGCCAGCGCCACCGCGACGGTCAACGCGCTGAACGCGACGGTCTTCCCTGCGGTCTGGACCGTGCGCACGACCGCGTCGTACGGCGCACGCCCGCCATGGAGCTCCTCGCGGTAGCGCGACACGATGAACAGGCTGTAGTCGATCGCGAGCCCGAGGCCCATGCCGGTCGTGAGGTTGAGGGCGAAGATCGACACGTCCGTGAGCGAGGCGATGACGAGCAGCACGAGGAACGTCCCGACGATCGCGAGCACCCCGACGAGCAGGGGCAGACCGGCCGCCACCACACTCCCGAACACGAGGACCATCAGCACGAGCGTGATCGGGAACGCGATGAGCTCGGCGCGCACGAGATCCTGCTCGACCTGCTGGTTGACTTGCCGGAAGACCTCGGAGAAGCCGCCGACGCGCGCGGTGACCGCACCGTGGTCGCCGGTGTAGCGGGGTGACAGCTCCTTGGCCGCGTCGAGGACCTGCTGGTCGTTTCCTCGTAGGGAGGCGAGGACGAGCGCCTGGCGACCGTCCTTGCTGCGGAGCGGTGGCGGGCTCCCGACGCTCCAGTACGACACCGCCCGCGCGACCGTCGGCTCGGCTGCCAGCTCGCTCGTGAGGGCGCCGGCCGTCGTCTCGACATCCGCATCGTCGACGGTGCCATGTTTGGCCGTGACGAGCAGCACGAGGTCGGGCTGCTGCTTGCCGAAGTCATGCTTGATCGCGTCGGCGGCCCGGCTCGATTCGGAGTCCGGGTCGTTGAAGCCGCCGCTCACGAGGCGGGACGCCACCCCACCGCCGAGCGTGGCGGCGAGGACGAAGAACAGCGCGGTGCCGACGAGCACCGCCTTGCGATGTGCGACCGTGAAGCGACCGAGGCGAGCGAGCACGGGCGGCCCCCGGATGAGTTATCACCGATAAGTCAAGCCGGGTCCATCATCGGCCGCCGCCCCCGCCCTGGCCAGATGACGTCGGTCACAGGCCGCGGGCGAGAATGTCGCCATGCCGCCTGCGCTCGCACGACGAGCCTTGGAGTTCTCATGACAACGCCACTCCATCCCGACGTCGAGGTGCTGTCCTTCCTGCTGGGCGAGTGGCGCGGCGAGGGTCGGGGCACCTATCCGACCATCGACGACTTCGCGTACCGCGAGGAAGTCGTCTTCGGCCACGTCGGGAAGCCGTTCGTCTCCTACACACAGCGCACGTGGGCATTGGACGACGGGCGCCCGCTGCACTCCGAGTCCGGCTACCTCCGTCCCCAGCCGAACGATCGCCTCGAGCTCGTGCTCGCACTGCCGTCAGGCCAAGTCGAGATGGACGAGGGCGCGCGACGCGGCGGGCACATCGAGCTGACGAGCACGCTCGTGGCGCGGACGCCCTCCGCGAAGGAGGTCAACGAGATCCGGCGGACCATCGACGTCAAGGGCGAGACCTTGCGCTACGTCGTCGAGATGGCCGCCGTCGGGCAACCGCGCCAGGTCCACCTCGAGGCGGAGCTGCACCGCGTCTGAGACGAGACGTCTGATCCTCCCAGCGGGTCAAACGAGTGATGGACCGGAGGTCGCGCAAGACCGTGGGGATCGCCCTCGCGCTGGCGGCGGCGCTGTGGCTCCTGGTGTGGCTCTCCGTCGCCGTCATCGTGCCGCTGTTCGAGGAAGCCACGTGCTCCGGCATTGTGTTTCGGGCGGGCGCGTCCAGCCCGCCGAGCGAACCTGCCAGCCGACCTCCGATCGGAGGCACGGGCGGGCTCGCCGGGAAGGTGCGCGCCGCGCTCCGCGGCCAGGGCTCAGCCGTGTACTGCCACGACTTCGCCGACCCGTTCGTCCTTCGTGTGGGGAGCACCTACTACGCGTACGCAACCGACAACCAGGACCACCACATCCCGGTCCTCACCTCGAGCGGGTTGTTCGGCACCGCGCACACGGCCGAAGCTCTCCCGAAGCTTCCCGTGTGGTCGTCGCCCGGCGGGGTCTGGGCCCCGGCCGTGGTCCCTCGTCCGGGCGGTTACGTCCTCTACTACACGACCCGGGCGCACCAGCCGGAGCGGGAGTGTCTGTCGCGTGCGTTCTCGAAGGAACCTGGGGGCCCGTTCGTCGACGAATCGACCGGTCCTCTCGTCTGTCCCGCCGACGGGGGAGCGATCGATCCGAGCCCGCTCGTCGATGCCGCCGGCCGCGCGTACCTGTTGTGGAAGAGCGATACCACCGCGGGCATCGTCGCCCAGGAGCTCGCGCCGGACGGCCTCAGCGTCGTCGGTGACGCGCAGCCGATCCTTCAAGCGGATCAGCCATGGGAGGCCGGCGTCGTCGAGGCGCCGAGCATGGTCGGGTACGAGGGCCGCTACTACCTGTTCTATTCGGGGAACAACTGGTCGACGTCGAGCTACGCCGTCGGGTACGCGGTGTGCGAGTCACCGACGGGACCGTGCACGAAGCCGGCGGACGGGCCGTGGCTCGCCTCGACCGCCAAGGCGGAGGGGCCCGGCGGCGAGGACGTGTTCGTGGACGCACAGGGCCAACTCTGGATGGCACTGCACGCCTGGGTGCGCGGCAGGGTCGGCTACCCCCAGGGCGCGCGCAATCTCTTCGTCGTCAGACTGACCTTCGTAGACGGCGTTCCCACCGCGGCATAGGCGGTCCGCCGCCTTACGGTTCGGCTGCCGGGAGGTAGTCCCGGAAGACGTCCATCTCCTTCCACTCCGGCACCGGCGGGACGTGGCCGGGCCGGGGTGAGTACACGGAGTGCTCGACCACCTGCATCTTGTGGATGTAGCGAGGGCAGTTGGGGAAGATCCGCTCGGCGCGCACGCGCACGATCAGCTGCGCGCCCTCGAACGAGCTGAGCAGCTCGTCGTCGTCGTGCAGCGACGCGATGCCGTTGATGCGCATGCGGCTCGGGCGCTCGAAGTCGACGAACAGCATGCCGACCTTCGGGTTCACGACAACGTTGCCGAGACTCCGGAACATGCCGTTGCCGTCGTAGCTCGGGAACGCCACCGTGCTCTCGTCGACGACGCGGACGAAGCCGGGCTGACCTCCCTTGTACGAGCAGTCCGGCCATCCGTCGGCGTCCGCGGTGGCGAGGAAGAACATCGGCACCCGCTCGATGAACGCGCGGTCGTCGTCGCTGAACCGGTGGTGCACCGTGATCTGCTCCAGGCGGTCGGCGATCCGCCGGCTGTCGAAGCGGTCTTGGAGCTCTCGCGACCCGTCGTTGTACATGGCCATGGGGCCACGGTACGCCCGCGGCGCCGCGACGGCGACGAAGCTCAGGAAGGATCGACGTCGATGTCGAGGAACAGGGGAGCGTGGTCGGAGGGCAGCTTGCCCTTGCGCGCGAAGCGGTCCACGAGGCCCCACTGGATGCGTCCCACGAGCGGCTCGGTCACGTACGCGAGGTCGATGCGCATGCCGCGGTGCTCGTGGAAGTCGCCCCGCCGGTAGTCCCAGTACGTGAACAACTGGTCCTGGTCGTATAGCTCGCGGAAGCCGTCGACGAAGCCCCAATCGCGCAGTCGGGCGACGGCGGCTCGCTCCGGCTCGGTGACGTGCGTATCGCCTTCGAACGCCTTCGGCGACCACAGATCACGATCCTCCGGCGCGACGTTGAAGTCGCCGAGCATCACGATCGGATCACTGGGCTTGTACGTGGCGGCGATCCAATCGTGCAAGTACTCGAGCCACGTGAGCTTGCGCTCGTAGAACTCGGTGCCGACCGCCCGCCCGTTCGGGACGTACACGCAGATCACGCGCACGCCGCCGCACATTGCCGAGAGCAGGCGGGCGTCGCCCTCGTAGGGGTCGACGAGCTCGGTACCCTCGAACCCCGACGTAACGTCTCCCACGCCGACGCGGGACAGGATCGCGACACCGTTCCACTGGCCCGGGCCGTGGTGCACCGAGTCGTAGCCGAGGGCGGAGAAGGTCAGCTGCGGGAAGGTGTCGTCGGAGAGCTTGGTCTCCTGCAGGCACAGCACGTCGGGGTGGGCGTACTGGAGCCACTCCTCGACGCGCGGGAGCCGGGCCTTCAGCGAGTTGACGTTCCAGGTCGCGATGCGCACGGTGATCGGAACCTACCCGACGTAGTCGGGGTTCGAGACCAGCAGCTTGTCCCGCACCGATGCCCGCACCGTTGCGATCACCTGGGCGCGGCGGTCGTCGAGCGAGCCGTCGCGGATGCGGCGTGCCAGCTCGGCAGTCAGGGTGGAGATGTCGCCGTCGAGGCCGAGCAGCTCGGCGAGCCGGGCCTGCTCGGCGGCGTCGAGCTCGGGACCGAGGCGCAGCTCGCGCTCGAGCATCCCGAGCGCGTTCACCGCGACGCGGCTGTGGAACCGTACCCTGCCTTCGACCGCCGGCATCACGTCGTGCTCGACGAACTCACGAATCGCCTCGACGAGCTCGACCGCCGTCGGTCGGTCCTGCATGTCGGACATCACGCGGCCCCTTCGATCAGCTCGAGCAGATCCCATTCCATTTCGGCGACGCGGCGCCCGAGCGTCGCCAGCTCGACCGACCGCACCGCGCCCTGCAGGTGCATGAACGCCTGGATCTCGCAGATCACGCCCCACTTCAGCGTGCCCATCGCCTCCCAGAAACGGAGCTCGGCCGGGTCGACGTCCCGGCCTCCCGCAGCTCGATACCCCGCGAGCAAGTCCTCGACACTCCCGAAGCCCCCGACGGTCTGGTCGGTCACGCCGAAGCGCCACGACTTGACGCAGAGCCAACCGAGGTCCTCGACGGGGTCGCCGAGGTGCGCGAGCTCCCAGTCGAGCACGGCGCGGAGGCCGTCGGGGCCGACGATGAAGTTGCCGTTGCGGAAGTCGCCGTGCACGAGGACGGGGTGGGGCGGATCCGGAGGCGTGTGCTCGGCGAGCCAGCGGAATCCGAGCTCGAACGCGGGGTGCGGCTCACCGAAGCCGTCCATGTACTCGCGATACAGCTCGATCAGGTCGCGCGCGCACTGCACCGGGAGCTTCGGGAGCGATGACGGGGCGAGCGCGTGGATGCGCGCCGCTTGCTCGCCGCACTGGCGCGCGAGCTGGGGTCGTGCCGCGGCGTACTCGTCGTCGCGCAGGATGCGGCGCGGGATCGTCTCACCTTCGACACGCTCCATCGCGAATCCCGACCCGAGGGCGTCGTCCGGCTCGAGGAGGAACCACACGCGGGGGACTGCGACCCCGCCACCGCCGGCAGCATCCAACAGCGCGAACTCGACGCTGCGATCGGACTGACCCGCGAACTCGCCCGGATCGCGCCGCAGCACGAGCGGGCGGCGCTCGCCGGCGCGGGTCACGGCGTCGAACGACCACGTTTCGCGGGACGCGCCGCCAGAGAGGCGACGGAGGCCCTCGATCGTCACCGGCTCCTCGAGGCGACGACCGACCGCGGCCGCGAGCACCTGGTCGTCGACGCGGGCGGGCACGGCGCGGAACGGTAGCCCCACCCACGGGCGGTTAGATTCCCGGCCGTGCGTATGGGCCGGGATGCATTCCTCGCGGGACTCGCCGGGGTGATCCTCGTGTTCGTGTTCTCCGGTCCGGCCGCGGCGGGGACCACGACACAGCTCGGGCCCGAGCAGATCCGCAACTACAACGTCGACGTCCGCATCGAGCCCAGCGGCGTCGTCCGGGTGCACGAGGTGATCAACTACGACTTCGGCGTCATCCCGAAGCACGGGATCTTTCGGGATATCCCCGTCCGGTTCGATTACCCGCAAAAGTCCGAT
>JBKPDN010000121.1:0-9913 GCA_046727875.1 Actinomycetota bacterium
GTGCCCGGCGCGTGCCGCACGACGTTCGACAGCGACTCCTGGGCCACGCGGTAGAGCCCGAGTCCAGTCGCGGGCGCCAGCGCGCCCGGGTCGCCCGTGAGCTCGAAGTCGACGTCGAGACCGGCGGCCTCGAACTCGCGGACCAGCTGCGGGATGTCGGCGGCAGCGGGCATCGGCGCCGCGGTGCCCGTCCCCTCGGTCCCCAAGAGCCCGACCGTGCTGCGGATCTCGGCCAAGCTCTCGCGCCCCAGGCGCTCGGCTTGGAGCAGCGCCTCCTCCGCTTCCTTCGGGTCGCGACGCAGCGCGAGACGGGCGCCCGTGAGGTGGAGCATGGTCACCGCCAGCGAGTGCGCGACGACGTCGTGAATCTCCCGCGCGATGCGCTGCCGCTCGTTGGCTGCCGCCCGCTCGGCAAGATCTGCCTGGGCTGCCCGCTGCTGCTCGAAGAGCCGGAACTGCGTCTGGAATGCGAAGGTGCTTGCGCCAACCATGCCGTAGGCGAGCACCCAAATGAACGACCCGGTGTAGCGGCCCATCAGGTCGACACTCACCATCACGGCCGTCGAAGCGAGCGTGACCGCGATGACCTCTGACCGCGGACGGAGGACGCCGACGCGAACGATGAGGAAGATCAGGAAGAACGGTGCAGCGTCGCCGTTGACCGGGTTCAGCACCAGGCCCAGAACGGCCCCGAGGACGATCGCACTGAACACCGGCGTCGGAAGTTCGATGCCGGCGAGCTCGAGGAGCCACGGGAGCGCGGCCAGAGCGGCCAGCGCGAGCGGCCATTGCGGCGGCACGATCGCGTCGCGCTGAACAGCCACGCCCACCGCGGTGCTCAGCGGCACGACGTAGTTCGCGCATTTCAACCAGCCCGGATAGGGCAGGCCACCAGCTTCCGGAGCGGGCACGAGGTCAGCCTACGGGCGACCCCGAATCCTGGCATCCGACTGGCGTCGGGTTCCGCGCTCCCACTCCGGGTGGAGGTCGAAATCGCCGCTCCGGCCGATGATGGGAGCGACGCGCGCCCGTACCGTCGAACACATGGCACACAACGGTTACCTCGATCGTCTCCGGCACATCCCCGCGTTCCGCCACTGCACCCACCGCCAGCTCGAGCAGATCGCGCGCCTCGTCGACGTGGTGGAGCTTCCGGCCGGCACGGTCGAGCTCGACCGGCGCGAGCTCGTCGTCACTCTCGACCCGGTGCGGGCGTTGGTCGTCCGCCGGCAGGCGCTGCCGTTCCTCCTCGAGATCGCGCCCGATCTCGCGAGCACCCCCGCGCCCGACACCGCGTGGCGAGCAGGAGCGGGAAGAGCGGCTCCGCCGCTACGGTTGCACCCGGCATGATCCCGGTGAAGCGGCTGAACCACGCCGTCCTCTACGTGCGCGACGCGGACCGCGCCGCCGCGTTCTACCAGGAAGCGTTCGGGTTCCAAGTCGTCGAGCGGATCCCGGGCGTCGCCGCGTTCCTCAAAGCGGCCGGCACCGCGAACCACCACGACCTCGGGCTGTTCTCGCTCGGCCCCGACGCGCCCGGGCCCCAGCGCGGCCGCGTCGGCCTCTACCACCTCGCGTGGGAGGTGCCGTCGATCCACGATCTCGCCGACGCCCGGCAGACGCTGGCGGGCGTCGGCGCGCTCGTCGGCCAGAGCAACCACGGGGCGACGAAGTCGCTGTACGGCAAGGACCCCGACGGCAACGAGTTCGAGGTCATGTGGCTCGTGCCCCGCGAGCAGTGGGGCGAGCACGAGCACCAGGCGACGACCGAGCCGCTCGACCTCGACGCCGAGCTCGCCCGCTGGGGGTAGCGCCGCGCGTCAGGCGGGCTTGATCGCGGCCTCGAGATCGATGTGCTGACGGAGCGTCCCCTTCTGGCTGCCGGCTTCGACGCGGAACTCCTGGTCGCCGCGGCCGGCGATCCGACCGGATGTTGTCATCACCTGGCTCAGGTCGTAGGTGATCGCACCGCGAAGCTTCGTATTGAGCTTGGTCACACGGATCTTCACGCCGGCGGGCTGGCCCGGAATTCCAACGGATTGCGGTTGCGCAGTCTGGCTGCCACGAACGTCGAGCTCGAGCCTCGTGCCCTCTCGCTTTTTCAGCGTGTACTCGTAGACCTGGCGGACTCGGATCCCGCGGAGCGTGAGCTCGGTCGTGACGTGCCAGCGGGCCCCCTGACCTACCGCCGGCTCGGGTAGCGGGGCGGTCAGGCTGCGCTGCTGGTCGCGGAATTGGCCGAGGACGTCGGCGATCGACGGGTCGATGCCGGGCGGGATGGCGAGCGAGCTGTCAACAACGGCTCCCTCCGTTGTGACCGTCATCTCGCCAGACAGGCCTTGGAACCCCTCGAGGGCGTCCGCGACAGCTCGGCGCGCCGCCGCCGTGCTGCCGTTTCCCTTCAAGACCTCGAACGACGGGTACGAAAAGGTGACGTGAAGATCGCCGTTGGGAGTCGTGTCGGGAAGCGTGGCCGCGAGCGTCGCGCGAATCGGCGGGACGTTGACACTGCCGGACGAGACCCCGGACTGCTTGATCGACTGCCGGAACGTCATGGCCGCTGTCTGCGTCGAGCCGACCGGCGGTGAGAGCCGGAGCTGCTCGCGCGGCGCCTTCCCGGTGCTCAGGACCTTGATCTCCGGTGCGGTGCCCTGGTCCTGGGCGACGGCCACCGGCGCGGTCAGCGCGGGCATCGCACTCAACACGCACGCGACAATCAACACCCGGAACGCTGCTCGCATCACGACGCCGGGGTCAGGCCTGCTGGCGCAGCACGTTGAGCGCGGACCCGGCTCGGAACCACTCGATGTGCTCGTCTGACATCGTGTGCGTCGTCGGGATCTCGTCGCTCGATCCGTCGGCATGGTGCGCGATGACCGTCACCGGCCGGCCCGGTGCGAGATCCGCGAGCCCCAGCACGTCGATCGTGTCGTCGGCGCGGAACTTCTCGTAGTCGGCGGGATCGGCGAGCGTCAGCGCGAGCACGCCCTGCTTCTTGAGGTTCGCTTCGTGGATCCGCGCGAACGAACGCACGATGATCGCCCGGCCGCCCATGTAGCGCGGCTCCATCGCGGCGTGCTCACGCGACGAGCCCTCGCCGTAGTTCTCGTCGCCGACGGCGACCCATTCGATGCCGGCGTCCTTGTAGGCCTTCGCCAGATCCGGCAGCGGCGTCACCGACCCGTCGCGCACGTCGACCCCGTTCCCTGCGCCGTCGACGAACGCGTTGGGCGCGCCGGTGAACAGGTTCTGCGAGATGTTCGTGAGGTGGCCGCGATAGCGCAGCCACGGGCCCGCCGGCGAGATGTGGTCGGTCGTGCACTTCCCCGTCGCCTTGAGCAGCACGCGCAGCCCGGTGAGGTCGCCGCCGTCCCACGCCGGGAACGGCTCGAGCAGCTCCAAGCGCTCGCTTCCCGGCTTCACGACGACCTCGACCTTCGAAGGGTCGCCCGCCGGGGGCTGGAAGCCCGAGTCGCCCGGGTCGAAGCCCTTGGCGGGCAGCTCGTCGGCGGCGGGCGGCTCGAGGTGCACCGGCGCGCCGTCGGGGCCGGGCACGCCGTCGTGCACGAAGTCGACGTCGAGCCGGCCGGTGAGCGCCATACCGACAACCGTCTCGGGCGAGCCGATGAACGCGAGCGTCTCGGCATTGCCGTCATTCCGGCGCGGGAAGTTGCGGTTGTAGGACGTGACGATCGTGTTCCGGTCGCCGATCTCGATGTCGTCGCGCTTCCACTGGCCGATGCACGGCCCGCACGCGTTGGCGAGCACGCTCGCGCCGATCGCCTCGAGGTCGGCGAGGAGGCCGTCGCGCTCGATGGTCGCCCGGACCTGCTCGGAGCCGGGCGTGATGAGCAGCGGCGAGCGCACCTTCAGGCCGGCGGCCTTCGCCTGACGGGCGACGTGCGCGGCTCGCCCGATGTCCTCGTACGACGAGTTCGTGCACGAGCCGACGAGCGCGTACGAGATCTCGGGCGGGTAGCTCTCCGTCTCGACCGCGTCGCGCACCTCCGACACGGGCCGGTCGAGATCGGGCGTGTGCGGGCCGACGAGGTGCGGCTCGAGCTCGTCGAGGTCGATCTCGACCACGCGGTCGTAGAAGCGCTCGGGATCGCGCTCGACCTCGGGATCGACGCGCAGGAACTCGGCGTACTCGTTCGCGAGGTCGGCGATCTCCTCGCGCTCGGTGGCCTTCAGGTACATGGCCGACCGGTCGTCGTACGGGAACATCGAGCACGTGGCGCCGATCTCGGCGCCCATGTTGCAGATCGTGGCCTTGCCCGTCGCCGAGATCGACTCGCAGCCGGGCCCGAAGTACTCGACGATCGCCCCCGTCCCACCCTTCACCGTGAGGATGCCGGCGACCTTCAGGATCACGTCCTTCGCCGCCGTCCAGCCCGACAGGCGACCCTTCAGGTGCACGCCGATCACCTTCGGGACCTTCGTGTTGAACGGCCAGCCCGCCATCACGTCGACTGCGTCGGCACCGCCCACGCCGATCGCGACCATGCCAAGACCGCCGGCGTTGGGCGTGTGGCTGTCGGTGCCGAGCATCATCCCGCCCGGGAACGCGTACTGCTCGAGCACGACCTGGTGGATGATCCCGGAGCCCGGCTTCCAGAACCCGATGCCGTACTTCGCCGACACCGTGCGCAGGAACTCGTACACCTCGGAGTTGGCGTCGAGCGCATTCTTGAGGTCGATCTCGGCGCCGACCCGGGCCTGGATGAGGTGGTCGCAGTGCACGGTCGTGGGCACCGCGACGCGCGGGAGTCCGGCGGTCACGAACTGAAGCAACGCCATCTGCGCGGTCGCGTCCTGCATGGCGACGCGGTCGGGCCGGTAGTCGGCGTAGTCGACGCCACGGTCGAGGCCGATCGCGCCGGGGTCCTCGGCGTGCGCGAACAGCACCTTCTCGGCGTACGTGAGCGGGCGCCCGAGCCGACGACGGGCCACTGCCACCCGCTCCGGGTAGCGGCCGTACGCCTCCTCCACGAGCGCGACGGGCGTGGTCGGCCCCGTGTGGTCAGCCATCCTGCGTCCCTTCGCGTGTCCTGCTCCGAGGCTACGTCAGCAACCTGGCGGAGCCTTCACGCGAGTGCGTCGGGTCGGCACGATCAGTGGGGCTGCCAGGCGTCGGCACCGGTTGTGAGCGCGACGACGCCCTCGGGCAGCGCCCCCGCGGCGAGGTCGGCGAGCGAGACCCGCTCGAGCACGGCGCGGAGGTTGGCCCGCAGGGCGACCCAGACTTCGGGGAGGCGGGCGGCGGCGCCCTGGTAGTGCAGGCCCTCGGGGCGCGAGCCCTGGACCGCGGCCAGCGGGCCCTCGACGGCGCGCAGCACGTCGGCCACGGAGATCTCGCTCGGCGCCCGGGTCAGCGCGTAGCCCCCCTCGGCGCCGCGGCGGGTGCGGACGAGCCCGGCGTGGCGGAGGTCGGCGAGGATGTTCTCGAGGAACTTCTGCGGAATGCCCTGCGCCGCCGACAGGTGCTCGCCCTTGACCGGCCGGCCCTCGGGCGAGGCCGCGGCCAGCTCCGCTGCTGCCCGCACCGCGTAGTCCGCCTTGGCCGAGATCCGCATTTGACCGTCCTCTGCTAAAAGCCTAGTTTGTCGATCGGATTTGTGGGCTTCAGCGGAGGCATGGTGCACCTCGAACTGGGCGTGTTGCTCGCCGGGCTCCTCGTGGGAGCCGTGGTCGGGCTCACCGGTATGGGCGGAGGCGCGCTGATGACGCCGATCCTCGTCCTCCTGTTCCGCATCAACCCGCTGGCCGCGGTGTCGAGCGACATCGTGGCTGCGGTCGTGATGAAGCCGGTCGGCGGCAGCGTGCACCTGCGTCGCGGCACGGTGAACCTCAACCTCGTGCGCTGGCTCGCCGTCGGATCGGTACCGGCCGCGTTCTGCGGGGTCTTCGTGCTCCGCGCTATCGGGGCTCCCGAGTTCGGGGACCGCCTGAAGGTCCTGCTCGGCGCCGTGCTGCTCGTGGCTGCAGCCGCGATCGTCGCCAAGGGTGTGCTCCAAGCCCGCAGGGGCGGCACCGGCTCGAGCGGCGTGCACGCGATCACGGTGCGCCCGAGACGCACGGTCCTGATCGGCGTGATCGGTGGGCTCGTGGTCGGCATGACGTCGGTCGGATCCGGTTCGGTGATGATCGTCCTGCTGATGCTCCTCTACCCGGCGCTGTCGAGCAACGAGCTCGTCGGCACCGATCTCGTCCAGGCGATCCCGCTCGTTCTCGCGGCCGCGATCGGGCACCTGTTCTTCGGCGACCTGCAACTGGGCCTGACCCTCTCGCTGATCCTCGGGAGCGTCCCGGGCGTGTACCTCGGCGCCCGCGTGTCATCGCGTGCGCCGGACCGCATCATCCGCCCGGTGCTCGTCGTGGCCCTGACGGTGTCGGCGCTGGCGCTGCTCGGCGCGTCGAACGCGGTCATCCTGGCGATCCTCTGCGGCGCCGGTCTCGGCGCGCTCGTGACCTACGCATGGCGTCGAGCCACGAACGACACCAGGGGGAAGCTCACGCGCGACACCTACGACGAGAGCTGTCGCGACGCGGGTGTGTGATCGCGTCCATCTCTCCACGGAGGTTCCCTGCACCATGTCCTGGGTCCGGCTCCTCGTCCGCCTGGCTGTCGCCACCGTCGGAGGCCTCGCACTGCTTGTGCCCACGGGCGCCCTCGGCGCGGAGGCTGTACCCGCGCAGGGCAACGTCACGCTCCGGCTCGGCTACTTCCCGAACGTCACGCACTCATCGGCGATCGTCGGTGTCGAGGGCGGCATCTTCCAGCAGAAGCTCGGCAACAACGTGAAGCTCGAGACGAGCACGTTCAACGCCGGCCCCCAAGCGGTCGAGGCGCTGAACTCGGGCGCGCTGGACGCCACCTACATCGGGCCGAACCCCGCTATCAACGCGTTCGCGCAGTCGGGTGGCGAGGCGATCCGGATCATCTCGGGCGCGACGTCGGGCGGCGCATTCCTCGTCGTGAAGCCCAGCATCAAGAGCGCCAAGGACCTGAAGGGCAAGCAGGTCGCGTCGCCTCAGCTGGGCAACACCCAGGACGTCGCCCTGCGAACCTGGCTGAAGAAGAAGGGTCTGAAGACCGACCCCGCCGGCGGCGGCGACGTCTCGATCGTCCCGCAGGACAACGCCCAGACCCTCGACCTGTTCAAGCAGGGTCAGCTCGACGGCGCGTGGGTTCCCGAGCCGTGGGCCACGCGTCTGGTGAACGAGGGCGGGGGCAAGATCCTCGTCAACGAGAGCACGCTGTGGCCGAAGGGCCAGTACGTGACGACCCAGCTGATCGTCCGCACCGAGTTCCTCAAAGACCACCCCGACGCCGTGAAGAGGCTCCTCGAGGGCCAGGTCGCGGCGAACGACCTCATCAAGAACGACCCTCAGAAGGCGCAGGACCTCGTCGGCCAGGGCATCAACAACGCGACCGGCAAGCCGCTGGCAGCCGACGTGATCGCGGCGTCGTTCAAGAACCTCACGTTCACGAACGACCCGATCGCCACGTCACTGCGCAAGTCGGCCAAGGACGCCGAGTCGGCGGGGCTGCTGAAGGCCGTCGACCTCAAGGGCATCTACAACCTCAAGCTCCTGAACCAGGTGCTCCAGAAGCAAGGAGAGCCGACGGTCAAGTCATGACGCGATCTCGAGCAGTCGAACGCCCTCGCGTCGATGAGCCGGCTTCGGAGGTCCCTCCGCCCGAAGCCGGCTCCGGCGCGCCCATCATCCTGCGCGGCGCGAGCAAGGTCTACGGCCACGCCGGCGACGCGGTACCCGCGCTCGACCGCGTGTCGCTCGACGTCCGCGGCGGCGAGTTCGTCTGTCTCCTCGGTGCATCCGGCTGCGGGAAGAGCACGCTGCTGAACCTCGTCGCCGGCCTCGACCGCCCCACCGCGGGATCTGTCGAGGTCGACGGACGCACCACCCTGATGTTCCAGGAAGCGGCGCTGTTCCCCTGGCTCACCGTGCAGGGCAACGTCGAGCTCGCGCTCAAGCTGCAGCGGGTGCCGAAGGCCGCGCGGCGCGCACGCGTGCGCGAGCTGCTGAAGGTCGTGCACCTCGAGGGATTCGAGCGCAAGCTCCCGCACGAGCTCTCGGGTGGGATGCGCCAACGCGTGCAGCTGGCCCGGGCCCTGGCACAGGGCGCCGACATCCTGCTCATGGACGAGCCGTTCGGCGCCCTCGACGCGATGACACGCGACCTGCTCCACGACGAGATCGAGCGCCTGTGGCGCGAGCAGGGCCTTACGATCCTGTTCGTCACCCACAACGTCCGCGAAGCGGTCCGCCTGGGTGACCGGGTCGTGCTGCTCTCGAGCCGCCCCGGCCGGGTGGTCGCCGAGTTCCCCGTCGTCATCCCCCGCCCCCGGCGCATCGAGTCGCACCCCGTGGCCGACCTCGCTGCTTCCATCACCGACGAGCTGCGGGAGGAAGTGCGCCGGCATGGCGACGACTGAGAACGGCGACGCCGCCCGGACCGAACTGCTCGACCGGGAGCTGTCCGGCCTCGATCACGTCGAGACCGCGCTCCCCTCGCGTCCCAGCCGCGCCGCCCGCATCTGGGCGGCGGCGTGGCCGAAGCTGCTGGCAGTCGCGCTCGTACTGATTTTCTGGCAGCTCGTCGTGTGGAGCGGCTGGAAGCCCGAGTACGTGCTCCCCGGCCCGCGCAAGGTGTGGGACTCGTTCGTCGAGAACTTCTCCACGAACATGGACGCGGCCTGGACGACGCTCCAGCGCGGGTTCAAGGGCTTCGCGTTCGCGCTCGTGATCGGGACGATCGTCGGCGCGCTCGTCGCCCGCAACCGCGTGTTGCGGTCTGCCATCGGCTCGCTCATCACAGGCCTGCAGACGATGCCCTCGGTGGCGTGGTTCCCGCTTGCGATCCTGTTGTTCAAGCTCGGTGAGGGCGCGATCTTCTTCGTCGTCGTGCTCGGCGCCGCCCCGTCGATCGCCAACGGGCTCATCAGCGGTATCGACCAGATCCCGCCGATCCTGCTGCGGGCGGGGACGGTGCTCGGCGCCCGGCGGTGGAAGCTCTTCCGCCACGTGATCCTGCCCGCAGCGTTGCCGTCCTTCGTCGGCGGTCTCAAGCAGGGCTGGGCGTTCGCGTGGCGCAGCCTCCTCGCCGGCGAGCTCATCGTCCTGATCCCCGGCCAGTTCTCCCTCGGGCAGCAGCTCGACGCCAACCGTCAGCTCTCGGACTCGGCCGGCGTCATCGCCGTGATGATCGTGATCCTGATCATCGGGATCCTCGTCGACGCGCTCCTGTTCGGGACGGCCGAACGCAGGATCCGCCAGCGCTATGGCCTCGTGGACGCCGCCGCGGCGTAGCGCTCAGGCCGCGGTCCGGACCTCGCGGGCACACCAGGCGTACAGAGCGTCGTAGACAAAGGTGGCTCGGTCGAGCAGCCGGTCGTCGTCGGCTTCGACATCGAGACCGCCGACGCCTATTGCCAGGAGCCCGGGCCCGGCGGCATCGCTCTCCAGGTCCGCTTCGATATCGGCTGCATGGACGATGTGAGCGAGGCGAGCAAGCGCGCGATCGCCGGCGAGGTCGAACTCGTCGATGAGCACTTCGAACGTGCAGCGCCCTTCGCGATGGTCGAATTCTGCGCTCGGAGCGTCGAACGACCGGGCGTTCTCGGCGGCGGCGACGTCGAGCACTTGGGAAGGTCGGACGTAGATGATTTCAGCATCGGGGTCGATGAACCGCCGAATCAGCCACGGACAGGCGATTCGATCAGTCTTCGGGCGAGCACGAGTGACCCACTTCATTGCGTCTCCTTGCACGATGCGCGCCGTGTGACAGAACGGTGTTGATCTACGTTACCTACGTGCGGCGACGTCCTTGGCGGCCGGCGCTGTTGGCGATCGTCGCAGCCCTGCTGAGCCCGGCCCTGATCGTGAC
>JBKPDN010000122.1:0-7672 GCA_046727875.1 Actinomycetota bacterium
GCCCTAGCCGTCGGGCGTCAACCGGTGGCGGCGCGGTCCTTGGCCACCTCGTCGAAGGCCTCGTACTCCTCGCCCGTGTCGGCCGCGTCCTCGAACTGGATCACGCCGATCTCCGTGAAGCGGTCCCGCAGCCAGCCGTCGCCGGCGTCGAGGAGGCCGAGCTTCTTGCAGTTCGGCACGATCTTCGAGAACAGCGCGGCCTGGAATGGGTTGTTGCCCATGCGGCGCATCCCGAGCAGGAACTCCGTGACGGTGCGGCGGTCGACGCCCATCGTCTCCCACACCCGGTGCATCATCAGTCGGTCGCGCATGCGCAAGGCGGCTTCGAACGCGAACTCCTGCCGCTCGCGCAGCTCGGACGCGCCCAGACCCGCGTAGTACTCCTGCAGCGACAGCACCCCGAACGCGACGTGGCGCGCCTCGTCGGCCATCACGTAGCGCAGGAGCCTCTTCAGCAGCGGCTCCTCGGTGACGTGGTGCATGAAGCCGAACGCGGCCAGGGCGAGGCCTTCGACCATGATCTGCATGCCCATGTAGGTCATGTCCCAGCGCGGATCGCCGATGATGTCGTCGATCAGCAGCTGGAGTGCGGGGTTGACGGGGTAGTGCCCGTCGAGCTTGGTGTCGAGGTAGCGGGAGAACACCTCGACATGACGGGCTTCGTCCATGACCTGCGTCGCTGCGTAGTACTTCGCGTCGATCCACGGTGTGGTCGCGACGATCTTGGCCGTGCAGATCAGCGCGCCCTGCTCGCCGTGCAGGAACTGGCTCATCCGCCAGTTCAGGGCTTCGACCTGGAACTGCGTCCACTCCTTCGGTCCCCAGCGCGCGACGGGCGAGTCGGGTAGGTCGGCCATGCGCTGCTGGAACATCGCCGCCGCCGGCGCCATCTCCAGTGCGACGCGCCCGGGATCGACAGGGGTCGACCAGTCGAGATCGGTCGAGCCGTTCCACTGCGAGGTCTTGGCCTTCTCGTAGAGCTTGGCGAGCCCGGGCCGGGTGCGCGCGTAGTCCCAGGTGAAGATGGCCTCGCCTCGGGCAGGCGTCGGATGCACGAGCTCGCCGAAGTCGATGCTGTCGTCCGCGAGGATCGCCTCGACGCTGTCGACGTCGTCACGACCGAGGAACTGTGGATCGCGATCGACCATGGTCACCTCCGGTCAATGCTCCGGGGTACACGCCCTGACGCCGAGGGTACCCTTCCGGTCGTGGAACGACTGCTCGTGTACCACAACCCGAGCTGCAGCAAGTCCCGCGGGGCGCTCGAGATCCTGGCCAACGAAGGCGTCGACCACGACGTCGTCGAGTACCTGCGAGCACCGCCCGATCGGGCCGCGCTCGAGCGCATCGTCGACACCGTTGACGTCCCGCCCGCGGAGCTGGTCCGTCAGGACCGGCGGTTCGAGGAGCTGAGCTTGTCCGCGGCGGACTACACGACGCGCGACGCCGTGATCGAGCTCCTGCTCGAGCATCCCGAGCTCATGCAGCGACCGGTCGTCTTCCGGGGGGAGCGGGCGGTCATCGCCCGTCCGTCCGAGAAGGTGCTCGAGCTACTCGACTGAAGGGGGAACAGGCCGTGGCGGTGATCACCGACGAGCTCGTGCGCGACGAGGTGCGCGGGTGGCTGACCGACAACTGGGATCCTGATCTCACGGTCGCCGAGTGGTGGGCGCGGCTGTGCGATTCCGGTTGGGGGGTTCCCACCTGGCCCGAGGAGTGGTTCGGCAAGGGGCTTCCTCGCGACCTCGCCGGTGTCGTCAGCGCGGAGTTGCGCGCGGCGGGCGCGATCGGACCGCCGTCCGGCCTCGGGGTGCTCCTGGCGGGACCGACGATCCTCGTGCACGGCAGCGACGAGCAACGGGCGCGGTACCTGCGGCCGATCCTCAACGGACAGGAAGCGTGGTGCCAGCTGTTCAGCGAGCCCGGCGCCGGCTCCGACCTCGCCAGTCTCCAGTGCCGGGCCGAACGCGACGGTGACGAGTGGATCGTCAACGGCCAGAAGGTGTGGACGTCAGGCGGCCAGACAGCGGACCTCGGCATGCTGCTCGCCCGCACCGATCCCGACGCGCCGAAGCACAAGGGCATCTCGTACTTCGCCATCAACATGGACCAGCCCGGCGTCGAGGTACGGCCGCTCCGCGAGATGACGGGCCGCTCGTTGTTCAGTGAGGTGTTCTTCTCGGACGCGCGCGTGCACGAGTCCGAGATGATCGGCGACCTCAACGGCGGCTGGGCAGTCGCCAACACGACGCTCGCGAACGAGCGCGCCGGTCTCGGGAGCGGCGGAAGCGGCGCGCTCGGTGGCGCGATGCCGGGCAAGAAGTCCGGGCAGCTGGAGCGGCGCGTCGGCGACCTCGCCGCGGGGAAGGGACGCGATCGCGCGCAACGCGCGGTTGCGGGCCGCCAGTCGAACGTCCTCGAACGCCTGGCGAAGGAGCTCGGCCGAAACCATGACCCGAACGTGCGGCAACGCCTCGCCGAGCTCCACATCCTCAACGAGCTCGGCCGCTTCACCGCGCTGCGCGTGAAGGCGGCGAAGGCGTCGGGTCGCGGGCCCGGTCCCGAGGCCAACACGGCGAAGCTGCTCATGAGCCGCATCACGCGCCTGTCGCGTGACCTCGGGCTCGAGATCCTCGGGCCGCACGGGATGCTCACCGGGCCCGACACGCCCGGCGGGGGAGTGGCGCAGGAGATGGCGCTGTTCGCGCCGGCCGTCTCGATCTATGGCGGCAGCGACGAGGTCCAGAAGAACATCATCGGCGAGCGTGTGCTCGGGCTGCCCAAGGAGCCGGACGCCGACAAGACCAAGACGCTGCCCTTCCGCGAGCTCAAGGTCGGGACGCAACGCGCCGCGAGCTGACCCTCGCGGGCAGGTGAAGCTGCGTCTCGCGCTCACGATCTCGGGCGCGGTCGCGCTCGGTGCGTACGAAGGCGGCGCGCTCGCGGCGCTGTTGTGCGCGATCGCCCCTCTGTGCCAGGGTGACGACCCGCCGGTACGCATCGATGCCATCGGCGCCGCTTCCGCCGGCTCGCTCACCGGAATGCTCGCGGCTCGATGCCTCCTCGAGGGCATCGATCCCGTCTACGTGATGCGCGAGGCCTGGGTCACGCGCGATTCGCTGTCCGTGATGCGCACCAATGCGCCGGACGCGCCACTCTCTCTCGAGGCGCTGCGGCGGGCGTCCGTGGACCTGCTCGATCCCCGTGATCCCGGCGGCGCGCCGGCGCACCGCGTGGGCATCTGCCAGCGCTTCCCGATCCGCATGGTGATGGCGCTCGCGTCCCTGCGGGGACTCGAGTACCGCGTCCCGAGCCTCTCGGCGCGCCTGCCCGTTCGTGCCACCACATCGCTCGATTGGGCGACGTTCACGTTCTCGTCCGGGCAGCCCATGCGCGAGCTGGTCGAGCCACCGCGCGCCTCGCCGGTCGACGTCGCGCTGGCGTCGGCGGCGAACGCGCTGGCATTCCAACCCGTCCTCCTCGACCGCGGCGGTGACGAAGACGGGTACCGCGCCCGCGGGATCGTGAACTTCCCGCCGTCGAAGCACCTCTGGTACACGGACGGCGGCGTCCTCGACAGCGAGCCGCTCACACGGACCCTCGACCTCGTGCGCGAGGTCGACCAGGACTCGTCGTCCGACACGCGGCGCGTCCAGCTGCTCGTGCACCCGCACCCGACCGGTGCTCCGACCGGGAACGCGTGGGCCGACGCGCGGAACCCGCCGACGTGGCTGGCCACGCTCCTGCGGGCACGGGACCTGCAACGGACGCAGTCGATCTACGACGACCTCCAGCACCTCGAGCACATCAACACCCGGCTCGACTGGACCGGTCGGCTGTTCGACGAGATCGGGCCCGTCCTCGACGACCTCGACCGGGAGAGCGCCGAGCGACTACGCGCTGCCCTCGTGCGCGCGATCGGCGTCATCGAGGGGCAGCGCCGCGCCCTGCGTGCCCACGAGGACGACCCGGCCGCGGCATCACCCCAGCCGGTTGCGGACAAGCCGCTGGCGGACCTGCTGCGCGACGCCGTCGCCCGCATCGCCGGCGTGGCCGGCAAGGAGCGCATCGCGCTCGAGGTCGTCTCACCATTGTCGCTCCCCGAATCGTCGACGACGGCCGTGTCGCAGATGCTGGCAGGGGAGTTCCTGTTCCACTTCGGCGGGTTCCTCGCCGAAGGCCTCCGCCAGAGCGACTTCGACCTCGGGTACCGCAGCACGGTCGAGTGGATGCGCGCGGGCGGATTACGCGACCACGGCCTCCCCGAAGGCATGGACGACGAGGCGCGGGGCCGGGCCGAGAAGGCATACCGGCCGCGCGAGAACTGGCGGGCCTATGGGCGCATGGCGTTCGAGGACCTCCCGATCGCCGAGCGCCTCGCGGTCGTGCCCGTGTTCGCGCACATCGCGCGCGTGATCGCGCACGACCTCCGACACCGCCGCCCGCAGTAGGTCAGCGCGACGCGCCGCCGGTGGGGACCGACGCCGGCGTCGGAGCCGGAGTCGGTGTGCCCTCCTCGATCCGGATCTTGGGGAGGATCCGCCCCAGCCATTTCGGCAGCCACCAGTTGGCCGGGCCGAGCAGCTCCATCGTCGCCGGCACGAGGACCAGCCGCACGAGCGTCGCGTCGACGAACACCGCGACGGCGAGCCCGACGCCGAACATCTTGACCGTCGGGTCAGGATCGCCCAAGAAGCTCAGGAAGACGCTGATCATGATCAGGGCCGCCGACGTGATCACCCGTGCGGTGTTGGCAAGGCCGTCGACCACGCTGCGCAGGTTGTCGTGGCTCTCGTAGTACTCCTCGCGAATGCGCGACAGCAGGAACACCTCGTAGTCCATCGACAGGCCGAACAGGATGGCGAACATCATCATCGGCACGAAGGACACGATCGGTAACGTCTGATCGATGCCGACGAGGCTCTTGCCCCATCCCCACTGGAACACGGCGACGATCACGCCGTACGCCGCGCCGATGGAGAGCAGGTTCATGATCGCGGCCTTGAGCGGCACGAGAACCGACCGGAACACCATCATCAGCAGGATGAACGACAACGCGATGACGGCGCCGATGAACAGGAAGAGCCGATCCTGGATCCGCTCACCGAGGTCGATGAACCCGGCGGTCTGGCCTCCCACGTAGACGCTCGCACCGCTGCCTTGCACCGCCTTCGGCAACACGGTGTTCCGCAGCTGGTTCACCAGGTCCTCGGTGTGCTCCGACTGTGGTGACGAATTCGGGATCGCGACGATGACCGCCGCGCTCTGATCCGGGCTGATCTGCTGCGGCGTGACCGTGACGCCGGGGACATCCCCGACCGCCTTCTCGATCGCGTCCGCCGGCGCGGTGTCGCCCGGCTTCGGCAGCGAGACCGCCAGCAGGAGCGGGCCGTTGACGCCCGGGCCGAACCCCTTGGTGATCAGGTCATAGGCCTGGCGTTGGGTCGTGTTCGTGGGCTGGGTGCCGTCGTCCGTCTGGCCCAGCCGCATGACGACCAGCGGCGCGGCGAGCGTCAGGAGGATCGCCAGGCTCAGGATCACGGCCGCCCAGCGGTGGCGCGACATGAGCATCGCCCAACGCTCCCAACCGTTCGGGCGCGCGCCGGTGAGGGAGTGGTGCTTGTCGCCGCGGGCCTTCCGACGGAGCCGGGGCGCGTGGACGCGGTTGATGTGCCGTCCGGCCAGGCCGAGCAGGGCGGGCACGAGCGTCACCGCCGCCGTCATCATCACGAGCACGACGATGGCGGACATGAAGCCCAACAGCGTCACGTACGGGATGCCCGCGAGCGTGAGGCCCGTGATCGCGATCACGACCGTGCCGCCGGCGAACAGGACGGCCTGACCAGCGGTGCCGTTGGCGAGCCCGATCGACGCGTTCATATCCATGCCGGCGTCGAGGTTCTGGCGGTGGCGCGTGACGATGAACAGCGAGTAGTCGATCCCAACGCCGAGCCCGATCATCGTGGCCAACGTCGGCGCGACCGTCCCGATGTCCGTCACGGCGGCGATCAGCGTGATGATCGACAAACCGATTGCGAGCCCGCCCAGTGCCGTCCCGATCGGGAGGCTCATCGCGACCACCGACCCGAACGCGATCAGCAGGATGATCACGGCGAAGATGAGCCCGATCACGTCGGCGTTCCCGCCCTCGCTGCGGTTGAAGTAGTCGGTGACGGCGCCGCCGAACTCGACCCGGAGGCCGGCCTGCTTGGCCGGTTGGGTGGCCGCCTCAAGCTGGTCGAACGCATCGGTTGGCAAGTTCGACGCCCGCTGGTCGTACTGCACGCGCAGGTATCCGATCGTCCCGTCCTTCGAGACGAACGCCGGCCCGACGACCGGCGTGGCCGGTCCGGTCACCTGCGTCACGTGAGGGATCTTGCCGGGCTGGAGGTTCGCTTCCGTCTGGGCGATGGCGGCCTGGTTAGCGGGATCGGCGATCGTCCCGTTGCGCGCTTGGAACGCGACGTCGGCGGTGTCGCCGGACTGCGCCGGGAACCGCTGTTGGAGGAGGTCCCTCGCCTTCTCGGACTGCGCTCCCGGGATCTTGAACACGTCGACCGTCGTGCCGCCGGAGGCCTCCGCCGCCACCACGAGCAGAACGGCGACCAGTAGCCAGATGCCGATCGTGAGCCACTTGTGGCGCGCGGCACCCTGGCCGAGCCGGTCGAGGAAACCTGCCATGTCGTTCTCCTACCGTGCTCCCAGCCGTTCTCCGTGCATTTCGCTCTGCCATTCCCCCGAAGGGGCGAGCGAACGCCGCCACGCTAGGCGCGCGCGAGAGTGGTCCGCACGGATACCTCGGCACGCGGAGGCGCGCGGTGAAGCTCGAGTTCCTCCCGCCGCCCGAGCGGGGCCGCCGGTTCGTGCGGCAGCGACGAGTTCGCCTCGGCGACGTGAACACGGCGAACCGGCTCCGTCTCGATGCGATCGCGCGATACCTCCAAGACGTCGCCGGCGACGACGTCGACGACATCGATGTGAACCTGGACGGCGCGTGGGTCACGCGCCGAACCGGGCTCCTCGTCACACGGTTCCCGCGCTACGGCGAGAGTGTCGAGCTGACCACGTTCTGCAGCGGCACCGGCGGTCATTGGGCCGAGCGGCGCACCACGCTCGCCGTCGACGGCACGCCGATCGTCGACGCCGTCGCGATCTGGGTGTACGTCGACCGCGCGGGCCGACCCGCCCGCCTGGGGGACTGGTTCTTCGACCACTACGGCGAAGCCGCCGACGGCCGCAAGGTGAGCGGCCGCCTCCGACTACCGCAGCCACCTGATCAGGTGGCGGCCCGGCCGTGGCCGCTCCGTACGACGGACTTCGATCCGCTCGGTCACATGAACAATGCCGCGCACTGGAACGCGGTCGAGGACGAGCTGGCGCGCCTCGCACCCGAGCGCGCTCCCGCGAGCGCCGAGCTTGAGTACCGGGCTGCGATCGAGCCCGACGATCCCGTCGAGCTGCGGTCGACGCTCGACGACGATCTGCTGCGCGTGTGGCTCACGGTGGGCGGCGAGACGCGCTCGGCCACGGAAGCCCGGCTCGGGGCTGCACCCGGGGGCCGGCACACCCGCCGGTAGGCTGGCCAGGCTCTGGACGGCTCACTGCTTCCTTCGTTTGCCAGCCGTCGGTGCCTCGTCACCGGCGGGCTGGGCTTCATCGGCTCGAACGTCGC
>JBKPDN010000123.1:0-10996 GCA_046727875.1 Actinomycetota bacterium
AACATCACCTGGATCGTGGTGTCGTCGCTGATGAAAGGGTGGCTCTCCGGGTAGCCGGAGATGCCCACGTCCCGGATGCCGTGCTCGAGCCCGGCCAACGCCTCGAGCAGCGCCGTCGCGCCGCCGAACCTTCCCGCCGGCACCTCCACATCGCCGGCGATCACGAAGAGGTCGCGGACGCCGATTCGGGTTAGGCGCCCGAGGATGTCCTCCAGGTGCCTCTCGTCCCCGACGAGGCGAGCCGCGAGATGCGGCGCAACCTGGAATCCGGCTGCGGCGAGCTCCTCGCACAGTCGCAGCGTCGCTTCAATGCCCCGTCGAGGCGACGAGGTGACCGCGACCTTGATCTCGGGCGGAACGTGGGCGATCACCTCTGCGGCGATTCCCTCGACGGGGAAGACCTCGTAGCGAGGGCGCCTCAGCAGCTTGGCAACCGCATCCCGCCCGGCGCCCGTGTCCGCGGCGCGCCTAGGTGCTCGATTCGTCGCGGGCCCCTGTGGCCGCGAGGTCCTGCCTCGGAATCTCCTTCTCGGGATCGATGAACGGCCGGCGAACCACGACCGCCGAGGTTCGCTCCGCCGGTGTCTCCACCTCGAGCTCCGTCCCCAGCTCGGCGTACTCGATCGGCACCATCGCGAACCCGATGTTCTTCTCGAGGCGCGGCGAGTAGCACGCCGACGTCACGTTGCCGATGCGGTTGCCGTTCGCGAAGACCGGGAAGAAGTCGATCATCGAGCCGTCGTTGTAGGACCCGAGGCCGGCGCCGCCGATCTCGACGCCGACGAGCTTGCGCGAGATTCCCTCATCCTTGATCCGGCGCAGCGCCTCCTTGCCGACGAAGTCCGCCTCCTGGTCGAGATCGACCATCCACTCGTAGCCCATGTCGACCTCGTAAGGGTTCGTATCCAGCCACATGTCGGCGCCGTACGCGAGGATGCCGCCCTCGATGCGGCGGATGTGGCACGGCCCGATCACGGCAAGCCCGTGAGGCTTGCCCGCCTCGAGCACGAGATCCCAGAGCTTCAAGGCGTTGTGACTCGCGTCGCGGCAGTAGATCTCGAACCCGATCTCCGAGGTGTAGCCGGTACGCGACACCATCACGTCCATGCCCTCGAGCTCGTAGTCGTGGCAGTAGTAGTAAGGGATCTCGAGGACGCTCTCGCCGAGCAGGTCGACGAGGACTTCCTTGGATTTCGGGCCCTGGATCTGCATCGGGCCGACGTCGGGCTCGCCGATCTTCACGTCGAGGCCCGAGCTGTAGGCGACGCCCATCGCCCACAGCAGCACGTCGCTGTCGGCGACCGAGATCCAGAAGTGGTTCTCCCCGAGGCGGAGCAGGATCGGGTCGTTGATGATCCCGCCGTCGGGGGCCGTGATGAAGACGTATTTGCATTGCCCCACGGCGCACTTGTGCAAGTCGCGCGGGACGAGCATGTTCGCGAGCGTGAACGCGTCCGGGCCTGTGATCTCGACCTGCCGCTCGACGCCGACGTCCCAAAGCGTGACACCGTTCAGAAGCTCCCAGTACTCCGCCACCGGATCGCCGTAGTGGCGAGGGTGGTACATGTGGTTGTAGAAGCTGTACATCTCCACGCCGTGACGGCGTGAGGCGTAGAAGTACGGCGACTTCCGGATCCGCGAGTACAGCAGGACCTCGGGGTGCTCGACGATGTGCGCCACTGCTCGCTCCCTCCTCTTTCCTTAACCCAGATTCACGACGACGGTCTTGAGCTCGGTGAACGTCTCCATCGAGAAACGTCCCCCGACGCGGCCGATCCCGCTCTGCGACCCGGCCCGCCCTCCGAAGGGGAGGTGGCTCTCCCAGTAGTTCGTCGATTCGTTGACGTTCACCCAGCCGGCTCGCGCCGCCTCCGCGAAACGCAAGCCCCGGCCCAGGTCACGTGTGAAGATGCCCGTCAGGAGCCCGTAGGGGGACGAGTTGATTATGGCGAGCGCCTCGTCCTCGCTCTGGATCGTCGTGATCGGGACGACTGGGCCGAACGTCTCCTCCCTCGCGACCTCCATCTCGTCAGTCACCCGGTCGAGGACGGTCGCCTCGTAGTAGAGGTTAGTCGGAAAGCCATTCGCGCGGGCCCCGCCGACCACCACCGCGGCACCGCCCTCGACGGCGTCGCCGACGTGGCTGTCCATCTTCGCGGCGGTGCCCTCGTTGTTGAGCGGACCCATCGTCGTCTCAGCCGCGAACGGGTCGCCCAGTCGGATCTCGCTCGAGATTGCGGCTGTCAGCTTGACGAGGTACTCGTCATGAACGTCCTCGTGGACGAGGAAGCGCTCTCCGGCGGTGCAGCTCTGTCCGGCGCACAAGAACGCGGCCGCGAGCGTTGCCTCGACCGCCGCGTCCAAGTCGGCATCGTCGAGGACGACCAGCGGGCCGTTTCCGCCCATCTCGAGCAGGAGCGCCTTGCCGGCGGCACGCTCGGCAACGCGCAACCCCGTGGCGATCGAACCGACGAAGCCGATCGCGTGCGTACCCGCGTTCCCAGCGATCTCGTCTCCGACGACCGCGCCCGGGCCGGTGACGAAGTTGAAGACGCCGGCCGGCAACCCGGCGTCGACGACACACTGAGCCAGCTTGACCGAGCACACCGCCGTCGAGCTCGCCGGCGTCCAGACCACCGTATTCCCGGCGGCAAGCGCGGGCGCAACCACCTCGGCGGCCATCGTGTACGGCCAGTTCCAAGGCGTGATCACCCCGACGACGCCGCGCGGAACGCGATAGGCGAACACCCGCTTGCGCGCGTCGACCGACGGTGGCATCAGGCCCTCGAGCCGCCGCGCGTCGCCGGCTGCCATACGCCAGTACTCGACGAGCTCGTCGACCTCGGCGTACGACTCGGCCTGCAGCGGCTTGCCCTGGTCGAGCGTGAGCGTGCGTGCGAGGTCGTCGCGCCGCTCCTCGATGATGGCGGCGACGCGCTCCATCGCCGCCGCGCGCTCGAAAGCCGAGCGTGCCGCCCACTCGCGTGCGGACGCGTTCGCGCCCGCGATCGCCCGTCGAGCATCTTCGCGCGTCCCTTCCGGAACGGTTCCGATCGCCTCGCCGGTCGCCGGGCTCGTGGCATCGATTCGGGCGCCGGACTCGCTCTCGACCCACGCGCCGGCGACGTGCATCGAGTAGTCGATCGCAGTCCCGGTCGTCACTGCGCTCCTCTCGAGAAGGCGTTGCGGTAGATCTCCTCGTACGCGCCGACGTCGACCTCGCGGGGATTGCCGATCGTCTGCGGGTCCTGGTAGGCGATCCGGGCAAGCATCGGTATCTCCTCCTCGGAGAAACCGAGCTCCGCCATCGTGGGGATTCCCACGTCGTCGGTCAGGCGGTAGACCTCTTCGACGCCGAGCAGCGCTGCGTCGAGAGCCGGGACGCCGTGCACGTTGACACCGAGACCCTGCGCGATCCGCGCGTAGAGCTCCGGCGCGGCGGGCGCGTTGTACTCGCACACGGGCCCGAGCACGCGCGCAGTCAGCGCGCCGTGCGGACACTCGTGCACGCCGCCCGCGGACTGGCTCATCGCGTGCGCCGCGCCCGCGCTCTCGGTCCCGTATGCAAGCCCGCCGAGCGTTGCGGCGTGCGCCATGCCGGTGCGTGCCTCGAGGTTCCCGCCGTCGTCGTATGCGACGCGCAACCAGCGGCCGACGAGCTCGATCGCCAGGAGGGCGACGGCGTCGTTGAAGGGCTGGTGGTAGTCGCATGTGTAGCACTCGATCGCGTGTGAGAGGGCGTCCATTCCGGTCGCGGCGGTGATCGCGGGCGGGAGACCGAGCATCAGCTCGGGGTCGACGAGCGCGACGTGCGCGCCGATCAGCGGCGTGCCGCCGACGTTGAACTTGATCTTTCGCTCCGGATCCGTGATCACGGCCCAGAGCGTCGCCTCGCTCCCGGTCCCGGCGGTCGTCGGCACGGCGACGAGTGGAGGAATGCGGGTCGTGATCGGCGTGGAGCCGTACTCGTAGTCGGCGATCGATCCGCCATGCGCGGCCTCGACCCCGACCGACTTCGCCGTGTCCATCGAGCTCCCACCGCCGAGGGCGACGAGCCCGTCACAGCCCGACTCGCGGTAGACGGCACTTGCGCGCGCGACCAGCTCGATATCGGGGTTGGCGCGGACCTCGTCGAAGAGGACCGCCCCGTCGAGGTGCGCGAGCGCGGTGTCGGCGAGTCCCGCCGCAACGACTCCCTTGTCGGTGACGAGCAGCGGCCGCGTCACTCCCAGCTCCGCGACCAAGTCGCCCACTCGCGCGATCGCGCCCGCACCGTGGACGATTCGGGTCGGCACCTCGACAGTTCGGACCGTCTCGACTTCCACGCTCACGGGCCGGCGAGCCTATCGCAACGCGGCGGCGATGAGAGAACGGTGCTCAACGCTCGGGAATCTTCAGCTCGCGACCGGTGAAGAAGCCCGCACTGACACGAAAACTGAAGGCCGGCACGCGGGATGAGTTCTGTGTGATCCAGACGAAGGCTTGGTCGAGCTCCATCAGCAAGCCCCTTTCAGGGTCGTCACCGAAGAGGAGCGCCTCGCTGCCTGGCGCACGAGGCGCTCCTCTCGTTCCGGCTAGTCCGCTGGTATCTGTCCGTAAACCATCTTGAGGTTCAACCCCTGCGAGCGGCGGTAGAGCCACGACCCGACGTAGATCGCGATCGCCACTCCGTAGAGCACCGCCATGTAGTACTCCGAGTTCCGGAAGTTGACTCCGTAAACGGAGTCCTGGAACCATTTGTAGAGTGCGTACACCAGGATCGCCGTGAAGGCCGTGGCCGCCGCCGTGATCAGCGGGATACCGGCCACCTTGTACTTCGCGATCGGCGAGGCCTGGTAGATGTCGGGCCGGCGCCACGGGAAGATCGCCGCCGAGACCGCCGAGCCGAGGAACGTAATCGCGATCACGAGCGTGGCGTCGAACGTCCAGCTGCTGAACTTCGTGTTGTAGGCATAGAAGTAGCTGATCGGAATCGATGGGATCAGCATCAACGCGAGCGCCACCCACGGAACGCCTCTGGAGCTGACCTTCGCCGCCGCCTCGGGCAGCACGCGATCGAACGCCGTGGCGAAGACGACGCGGGTCGACGACAGGAAGACAGTCCCGACCCACCCGAAGAACCAGAGGCTCAGGATGCCGACGATGATGAACTGCAGTGCAGCGCTACCGGTGAAGAACGCAACGAGCGTGCCCGGGTAAGGAAAGACGCCGAGCGGCCCCTTACCGGCCCAGTAGGCGGCGTTCGACGCCTGATACCAGTGCCAGCCGAACGTGTGCGCGAACAGGCCTAGGAAGATCGCCGCGACCAAAGTCGTCGCCAGCAGGGCGCCGCCCATCGCGTAGATGTTCTTGCGGAAGTCGGAGGCTCCGCGTACCTCGCCGTACAGGGTCGCTCCCCAATTCGACCAGAGGTTGAAGAAGAACAGGATCGGAATCAGGAGCAGGATCTGGCCGAAGTGGAACGAGGCGAGTGAGGCGTAGCTTCCCGCGCCCGCCGTCGCAGTCGCCGCATACGCGTCCCCGGAGGTGTGGTAGACGTGGTGCGCCTGCGAGTTGAACGCGGAGACGAAGTCGCTCTTCGAATGCGCGACGAGCAGGACGAACATGATCAGGAGACCAACGCAGCCGCCGTAGAAGCACACCTTCTGGAAGCGTGCGTAAACGCGGATCCCGGCCGCCACCAGCACCGACGCCATCAGCGCGACGATCATCGACGACGTGAATACGCCGTTGTGACTGGTCCAGAACGTGACTCCGCGATCCCAGCCGACGATGGCCGAGAGCGGCCCCAACACCATGATGTTGAGGATGTTCGCGTAGATCGGGACCCAGTGCCACAGGATGAACCACCATCCGCAAGCAGCCAGCACGAATCCCAGCCCGCCGCCGAGGGTCCGGCTGATCCAGACGTAGTCGCCGCCGGCGCGTGGCATCGCCGCGATCAGCGAGGCGTAGGTGATCGCCTGGAAAATCAGGTACGCCCCCGTGAGGATCGCCGCCCAGAAGAGGCTGCCCCTCGGAATGAAGTTGGCGAAGGAGAACGCGTACAGACCCAGCGTCACGAAGTTGATCGAGATCGCCGAATAGATGAACGCGTCGCGGACCGACCAGCCTTTCACGAGGCCGGTCGCCTTGCGGACGAAGAGGGCCTGCTCTCCTACCTGAGCTGCTCCGGCCGCCGTTGCCATCGCGTATTCCTCCTATCCGCTCGTGAGGATGAAGCGCTTGACCTTCTTCTTGCCGTCGAGGTCGATGACGGCGCCGAGCAGTTGGCCTTGTTCGTACGAGCTCCCCGGGTTGATGCAGAGGGTTCGACCGATGCGCGCGGTGCCCTTGGCCTCGTGGATATGACCGTGAAGGCCCAGGCACGGCTGATGCTCCTCGATCGCGGCGCGCACCGCGGTCGAGCCGACGGGAACCGTTGAGCGCCCCGCCTCCTTGAGCTCCATGTCCTTGGTCAGTTGCGGGGCATCGTCGAGCCCGGACTTGTACGGAGGGCAGTGCAGGCTGAAGATCGTCCGCTCGGGAGGAGCCGTCAGTTGGTCTGTGATCTTCCGGATCCGGATCTCGAGATCCTCCTCATCCTCCTCTCGATAGGTGTGCCAGGGAGTTCTGTTCGCCCAACCGCTCGAAACCATCTGGTAGCCGTCGATCTCGACGACCTCGCCCTCGGCGAGCTCGACGGTCTTTGCGTCGCGAATGACGTTGTCGACGTTCAACTGATCGTCGTTGCCGGGGCAGACGAAGCAGCGGATGCCCTTGCCGGCAAGCTTCTCATCCGCAACCTGCATCCACCGCTCCACGGTCTTCAGCATCTCCTCTTCGAACAGCCCGTGCCAACGAGCCTCATTCTCCTGCAGCTCGCGAACCTCTTCCGAAGTCGTCCTGAACGGGTAGTAGCCGCGGCGGATCACGGCCTCTTCGAAGGCCGCGACCTTGTCTTCGCCGACGAGCTCTTCCCGGTTCTCGAGCAGCGTCGCGTGCCAGCGGTCATCGCCGTCATGGATGACTGGGACGAGCGCCTTGCCTGTCATGTCGCCTCCGAGGACGATCACGTCCGCCTCGTAGTGCTGGCCGCTGTTCAGGAACTTGCGCCAGCACGTCTCGGACCCGTGGATGTCAGTGGCAAAGAAAACCCTCATGCGCGTTCCTCCGGAAGCTCGTACCAGCGCTTGCGTTCGCCTATCCTCGCGCGCATTCGCCACGCGCGCGACTTCGGCGCCGCCTCGATCCGCCCCTCGAGCTCCGAGAAGCGAATGGCGACCCCGGCGAGGTCGTCGCCGTACGCGCCGGCCTGCTTCCGGCACGCCTCGAGGTTGCGGGTGATCGTCCGCCACAGACCCCAGTCCTCCGAGCAGAGCTGGGCGATCCGCCCCGCGTTGACGGTGTCGCCGTCCTCGTCTCCGATCTCCCGGTCGTGCAGGACGGCGACGGCATCGCGGACGTCCTTCTCGTTGAGCTCGATGACCTGAAGCTTCGTCAAGAGGAGCTCGGCGAGCGGGATCGAGGTCTCGTCGAGCTCCAGGCGTCCTTCGAGCGGAATCTCGTGACACATCCGGAACGCCCCCACGAACACGTCGACTTGGCGGCCATGAGCTTCGTCGAAGAAGAGCAGGCGTTCCTTCGAGTTGAGCGCGTTGAAGGCGACGTGCGGCTCGTAGCCGAGGTCGCGGAACAACTTCTGGGCGGGACCCGATGCACGCCGCGCCGTGACGAAGTCGAGGTCGCCGTACGTCCGTTGCAGCGCCGAAGGCAAACCGTTCCGCGCCCTGAGGCGAACGGCGACGCCGCCGAGCAGTCGAAGCGGCAGGTCTTGCTCGCGGGCGGCCGCGAGGACCCGGACAGCCTCGGCTACGACGTCGGCGTCGATGTCAGAAGAGGCCAACCGTCCTTCCTTCGTCGTCGATGTCGACGTTAACCGCGGCAGGCGTCCTGCCGAGGCCGGGCATCGTCTGCATGTCGCCGCAGAGGGCCACGATCCAGCCGGCGCCCGTGTAGGCGCGGAGGTCGCGAACGGTGACGGTGAAGCCCGTCGGCGCGTTCGTCAAGCCCGGGTCGTCCGAAAGCGACAGATGCGTCTTCGCCATGCAGATCGGAAGATCGTCGAGTCCCAACTTGGTGAACTGCTCGATGTTCGCGCGTGCGGGCGGCAAAAGAAAGATCCCGTCCGCACCGTAGACACGCTTGGCGACCGCCTCGATCTTCGCTTCGATCGAATCCTCGACCGGATACGCGTACGCGAAGGAGTTCGGCTCGTCGGCCGCGGCGACGACCGCTTCGGCGAGCGCAGCCGCCCCCGCGCCCCCCTCCTCGAAGGCGTCGTTGACCTCGGCGGCGAAGGCCCCCTGCTCGAGAGCGAGCGCGCGCACGCGCTCGATCTCTTCGTCGGAGTCACCCGGGAACCTGTTGACGGCGACGACCGCCTTCAGCCCGAACTCCCGAACGATCCCGAGGTGTCGCGCGAGATTGGCGGCCCCGACCTCCAGCGCTTCGATCCCCCCTTCGGGCGCACCTCCATGATGCTTGAGCGCCTTGACGGTGGCGACGAGCACTACGGCGTTCGGGCGAAGGTTGCCGGCCCGGCAGACGATGTCGAAGAACTTCTCCATCCCCATGTCCGCGCCGAACCCGCTCTCGGTCACGAGGTAATCGCCCAGCTTGAGGGCGACACGGTCAGCGACAAGTGAGTTGTTGCCGTGCGCGATGTTCGCGAACGGCCCGCAGTGGACGAGCGCCGGTTGGCCCTCGAGTGTCTGCACCAGGTTCGGCTTGATCGTCTCTTTCAGGAGCACGGTCATCGCTCCCGCGGTACGCAGTTGCTCGGCCGTCACCGGCTCGCCGCCGAAGGTCTGCGCGACCGTGATCGCCCCGAGCCTCCGACGGAGATCGTTCAGATCCGAGGCAACGGCCACGATCGCCATCACCTCGGAGCCGGCGGTGATGTCGAAACCGGTCTGGCGCACATAGGCGTTTGCGCGGCCGCCGAGACCGACCACGATGTCTCGCAGAGCACGGTCGTTGATGTCTACGCAGCGACGCCAGTTGATCGAGAGCGGGTCGATGCCCAGGTCGTTCCCGTGCAGGATGTGCGACTCGATCATCGCGGCCAGCAGGTTGTTCGCCGCTCCGATCGCGTGGACGTCGCCGGTGAAGTGGAGGTTCAAGTCCTCCATCGGCACGACCTGCGCGTACCCGCCGCCGGCCGCGCCGCCCTTGATCCCAAACACGGGGCCGAGGGAAGCCTCTCGGAGGCAGAGCACGGGTTCCTTGCCGATGTGCCCGAGCCCCTGCGTGAGCGACACGGATGTGGTCGTCTTGCCCTCGCCGGCCTTCGTCGGAGTGATCGCCGTGACGTCGATCAACTTCCCCGTCGGTCTCGCGGCCAGGCGATCCAGCACGGAGAGATCGATCTTCGCCTTGAAGCGGCCGTAGAGGTCGACCTCCTCCGGCAGCAGGCCGAGCCCGGCCGCCAACTCGTCGATCGGGCGCAACACGGCGCTCTGCGCGATCTCGAGAGACGAGGGCATCTGCTGCGTCGTCACGCCTGTCCTTCCGTCCTGGTGCGGATGGGAACGAGCTGAGATATGAGTAATGTATCTCTGTGTCAGAGGCGAAGGGGCAGGTCGGTGTCCTCCGGCCCTCGGCGTTCGAAGCGACCTCGCTGGCCGACCGGGCATATCACGCGATCCGCGAGATGATCGTCTCGCTCGAGCTGAGGCCCGGCGCCGTCATCGACGAGCGTGGTCTCATGGGCCGGCTCGGCATCGGGCGTACGCCGACCCGTGAGGCACTGCGCCGGCTCGCGCAGGAGCGCTTGGTGGAAGTCTATCCCCGACGCGGCATGTTCGTGACGAGCGTGGAGATCCGCGATCTGGCCAGTCTCGCCGAGGTACGCTCGGTGCTCGAGGGCCACGTCGCGCGTCTCGCCGCCGAGCGTGCAACCGACGACGATCGCGACGCCCTCGAGCGGCTCTTCGACGAGCTCGGGTCTCGGACCGACCTGGACCAGCGGGAGCTGATGGACCTCGACGAGCGGATCCACCGCCAGGTCTACCGCTCCGCGCACAACCCGTTCCTCGAGTCGACCCTCGAGGAGTACTACGTCCTGGCGCTGAGGATCTGGTACCTCGCTCTCGACCGGGCCAAGGAGCTCGAGCAGGCGGTGCTCGGCCACCGCGAGCTCCTGGAGGCCATCCGCGACGGCGATGCCGATCGGGCCGAGGAGACGATGCGCGGCCACGTGCTGGAGTTCGAGGAGTCGATGAGACGAGTCCTGAGCGGCGCGTGAGCACCACCGCTCTGCCGCCGTCCGCGCGGGCCGTGGTGGTCGGCGCCGGCATCGTCGGCAACAGCATCGCGTATCACCTTTCGCGACTCGGCTGGACCGATCTCGTCCTCCTCGAGAAGGGAGCGCTGCCGAACCCCGGCGGCTCCACCGGCCACGCCTCGAACTTCATCTTTCCCGTCGACCACTCGAAGGAGATGACGACGCTCACGAAGGAGAGCGCGCGCCAGTACGAGGAGCTCGGCCTCTCGGTTGTCAGCGGCGGCGTGGAGGTCGCCCGGACGACAGCGCGCATGGAGGAGCTGAACCGGCGGATGTCGTCGGCGCTCTCCTGGGGCGAAGAGGCGTGCGAGCTGCTGACGCCTGAGCAGGTGGTCGAAAGGGTTCCATTCATCGACGCTGAGGTGATCCTCGGCGGCTTCTATACGCCTGGAGTGTCGGTCGTCGATCCTCTGCGCGCCGGAACACTGATGCGGGAGTACGCGCAGGAACGCGGGGCCAGGGTATTCGCGAGCACCGAAGTCACCGGCATCGACGTCGAGCGAAACCGCGTGCGCCGCGTCCACACCGACAAGGGCTCGATCGACGCCGACTACGTCTTCGTGGCATGCGGGATCTGGAGCCCGCGCATCGCGCGAATGGCCGGCGCGACGATTCCGCTCACCCCGGCAGTGCACCAGATGATCACAGTCGGTCCGATCCCGCTCTTCG